>QHOP01000550.1 GCA_003219345.1 Verrucomicrobiota bacterium | reverse complement strand
GCCCGAACGGGATGCTGCGGCGAGGACGGTTCTCGCCGCGTTGGCTCTAACGGCGGCTGCGTTGGCTGCGGAGAGTGGATTTGACCTTCGTTCCCGATGCCTGCTCTGGCCGACAGATGTGATGAAATGGCAGTTGCTGGATACGCCGGGAAAGAAAGATTTGACCGAGTTCACCCTCACTTCAGAAGAGGCGATCAAACTGCTCGAACAAGCCGTGGCGGCAGCGGAGAAGCATGGCTTGGTCTGGCAAAAGGAGCCGGTGAAGCTCACGCCTTCTCCGAATCTCGTCGCGCTGCTTAAGCGGTCGCAGGACATTGCCGCCAAGACGCCAGCGGACGCCACCGCGGAATAAACCGAAGGGATCGCCATGTTTGCCCTCGGAATTGATTTCATCACCGGCGTTGCGGTGATGACGGACGCCGCCAGCCGGGAAAAGGCCGAGTGGCCTCCGCACCCGGCGCGCATCTTCATGGCGCTGGTGGCGGCGCACTATGAATCGAAGCCCCTGCCGGAAGACGGTCCAGCGGCGGAGCAGGCATGGGCTCGTGAACGCGAGGCGCTGGAGTGGCTGGAAGGCCAGGGCGCACCGCAGATGAGTTGGCCGGAGGCATCGACGCGCGATGTAGTGAAGGTCTATGTGCCGGTTAACGATGCTGGAGTTCCGCCGAATCCTGCGCGCGTCAAGCAATCCGAGTTGCGCAGCGCGTTGGGTGTGATGCCCGATCAGCGAGGCCGGCAAGAGCGGACCTTTCCTGCGCTGCACATTAGTGGTGAGGGTCCGGAACGGCAAGTTCATCTCTATTGGTCCAACGCGGAACCTACGACGGAGATTCTAGCCGCACTCACCGGACTCGCGCGCAAAGTGACCCGCATCGGTCATTCGTCATCGCTCGCGCTCGTCTGGGTTTCCAGAACAGAGGATGCGCCTGCGCCGACTTACGAGCCGAACGCGAAGGCGACCAAGACGCATCGCGGCGTGCAGCTTCGCATTCCTGCACCGGATCTCCTCGCGGAGCTCGATCAATGTTTCAACGCAGATGAGATTGATGCTTTCTTCGACCTTTCGGAGGCGATTGCTGCTGGAAAGGGAAAAGCCAAGGAACAAGCGAAGGCAGCCTTTGAGGAGCGCTTCGCCACGGCTTGGAGCAGAAGCGTCAGTGCTCCCGTGCGCTTGCGCCCTTCGCCAGGGCGGACGGCGCACTACTCGCGCGTGAATGAAGCAGAAGCTCGCATCGTCGCGTCGAGTTTCGATTCCGAATTGCTCGTTCTCACCAAGCAGGAAGGCCCAGTGCTTACCTTGGAATCCACAGCGGCCCTGACTGCCGCGTTGCGCGGATATTTGATCCAAGGCGGCGAGGGCAAACCCGAGTGGTTCACGGGCCACAGTGCGCCGGGAGTGCCTTCGACAGGCGGACACATGGCTCTACTCCCACTGGCATTTGTGGGAGCCGAGCACGCTGACGGGCATGTCTTGGGACTGGCTGTGGCATTCCCGCGCGCTATTACAGCGAAAGACCGCGCCGAATGTTTGCGCGGACGGCTCTTTGGCCCATCCGGCCAAGACCTCGAACCAGAACTCAAGATGGGCAATCTCGGGACGTGGACCGTTCGTCGCGAAGAACGCAGCCTTCCGCCACTCGCCCTGCGGTCGACGACTTGGTGCGAACCATCGTCCGTCTGGGCGAGCGTCACCCCCGTCGTTCTTGACCGGCATCCGAAACACGATCAGCGCACCGAGCGCGTGCAGTGGCGCGATGAAGTCGCCGCGAGTATCGCACAGAGCTGCGAGCGCCAGGGATTACCCAAGCCGGACCTGATCGACGTGGACAAAACCTCATGGCATCGTGGCGCACCCCGCTCCCGGCCCGGTCCCGACGGGATGCCGTGGCTGCCCGGCAAGGAAGGCACTGCGCCACGCCAGCAAGTGCACGTGCTCATTCAGTTTCCCTGCGAGGTTCAAGGACCGCTACTCCTCGGCGCGGGACGCTTCCGCGGCTACGGCCTCTGCAAACCACTCGGCTTCCCGCCCAAATGAATCCGCCACCTCTCACTGCCGACGACTTCTCCGCATTCTTCCGCGAGCTGTGGGGAGCGGATTACGACCCGTTTCCGTGGCAGCGCGAATTCGCCCGCCGCCTTGGCGACGGGCAGGTACCTGATTACGTGGCCGTCCCTACCGGCAGCGGCAAGACGGCGTGCCTCGACGCCGCCCTTTTCGCGCTCGCGGTGCAAACCGCTTTGCCGATGGCCGAACGCACGCAAGGCCGGCGCATCTTTTTCATCGTCAATCGCCGCGTCATCGTGGACGAGGCTTACGACCGTGCAGGAAAGCTCTGCAAAAAACTTCGGGACGCTGTTTCCGACTCCATGGCCGGGCGGGTGGCCGCGGCATTGCGCGAACTCTCCGGTGAATCCCAATCTCTCCCGCTCATGCGCGCGCAGCTTCGCGGTGGAATTTATCGCGATCGGAGTTGGGCCGGCTCGCTGCTCCAGCCGATGATCATTTGCAGCACGGTAGATCAGGCTGGGTCGCGGCTGCTCTTCCGCGGATACGGGGTCAGTCCCCAAGCCCGGCCAATCCACGCAGCTCTGGTCGCGCAGGACAGCCTCTTGATCATCGACGAAGCGCACATCA
>QHOP01000127.1 GCA_003219345.1 Verrucomicrobiota bacterium | reverse complement strand
TGAACGCGCCGCGGACGGCGCAGCGCGCCGTCCCCACCAGGTTCAGGGGTTCAATGGGCGAACTTTTTCGGAGAAATCTGGGGGTCGTTAATGGAGAGCCTCCGACTGAATCCTTCGGCTCGACCCCACTACTTTTTCGGAGGAAGCAGCCCGTAACGGCGCATCATCTCCTCATTGTAACGAAATGGAGTCGTTCCATCTCTGGCCGAACCCGGAGACACGGCTGACTCGCCGGCGGATCCCCCAAGGGTCTCAATGGCCGCTTGCACAATCGCCAGGTCTTCCGCTGTCGCTCGCACCATGAGGATGCCGGTGAGATCGTTGTAGAACACGGCCTTGCCCGGCACGTCCATGTTGATGCCCAGTTGAGTCAACAGCCGTCGGAGGGCGACCTGAGTCTCCGGTGCTTTGCCGTCCTGGGCGCTCAGTTTCCTTTTCAGCGACTCCTGGAGAGCATGGATCGCCTCGCGCTGCTCTACGACCTTGGGATGTTTGTCCGTGAATTGTGTGAGCAATTCAGCCAGACTTTTCTCCTGCTCACTGATTGTCTGGCGAATTTTCTCGGGATCGCTGATGATTCCGAACGCCCTCTCCATACCCGGCAGGAGTTTGTCCGCCTCAACCTTGAAGGTGCGGACTTGCAGCGACATCGGCCCGGAGGCTCCTACGGAGCCGCTCCCGTCCGACGGCTTTAACCTTTGCGAAAAAACAACGCCGTAGTCTTCGATCGAGTATTCGACCGGTTTGTCCGCCACCTTCACAACCGCATCCAGCACGTCCTTCAATCGAACATCGCGCAACGGCAGGTTGAATCGGACGATGACGCTGCTCATGTCGAGCGGCTCGGACGGCGGAGCTTGAATCGGTTGGCCGGTGTTCGGATCGATGGTCGTGGCGGCCGTGGCTTGTGTTGCGTTCGGATTAATCAAAAAGTTTAGCCCCTTCTTCTCCGGGTCGCGCTTGCGCGATTCCTCATCGAGAAATTGCAGCACCTGCGGCAGCGACAGGCCGTCAAACGTCACTTCATCCAAAACAATTTTCTCCAGCTTCGACTCGACCCGGCCTTTTTCCTTTTTCGCGGCAGGAAGACCGTAACGCTGGCGCATGAGATCGCCTGGGCTGACTGTGGTGGGCGGTTTCGCCGTTTGGGCCGCGTCTTTGGGGATCAGTCCATAACGTTCCATCATCGGCCGGTTGTAATACTCGGCGGACGGCCCGTCAGGAGCGGATTTTTTGTCCGTGACAGTTCCGGTCGGCTCCTTGTCCAGTTTCTCAATCAAGGCATCCACGTTCGGCAATTCCTTTTCTGTCGCCACGACAATGAGCTGGCCGGTGCGGATGTCCGGGACGACCCGGCTGCGCTGGGAAATCGCTGGCTTCAGGGTCGCGACAAGATTGGTCGGATCGCTGTATTTGATCTGGTAAACCTTGGTGACCAGCGGCTCCGCAGCGGAGGCGTTGCTCGATGTGTCTGCCGCTCCGGGTTGGTCGGCAGCAGGCGTCGGTTGTGTGATCGCAGGCGCTGCCTTCTTGATTGGTCGATCGTCCGCGCTGACAGCCGGCGCGATATTGTTGCCGGTTCCCAGCGACGCCAACAGCGCGAACGCTGCGAAGGATCGTTTCCAGGTTTCTTTCATCGTTTTCATAGACTCTCCCTTGGTGAATGCCTGAGGGCCAACCCAGGCGGTACATAACATCACGGCGACGATGAGCGCCAGCGGACCAAACGCTTTTGCCAGCGCTGATCGAACTCGACTCGGTGGACGCCAGCAGCCGCCACGCAGATTGACCAGCCGGACCACGCGTCGGCCCAACCCGGACCGAAACCCGCTCCCTTCGACACCCAGCCAGGCAAACGTTCGACGCTGCGTCAGTTGCGCGCCGAGTTGCACCAGGCACTCGGCCAGAACGCCGGGACCATTGGCCACCAGCAGGCTCGCTTCATCCGCCGCCGTTTCGCTCGCCGCGTACAACCGGCGCCGCGCCGACCAGACCAACGGGTGCCACCAGAAAACCGCCGTCGTCAAATCCGTCAGCAAATACCAGACCGGATCGTTTGCAGCCAGATGAGCCAGTTCGTGCGCCAACATCGCTTCCTGCTGAGAGCCGTCGAAGCGTCTGTTGAATTCGATTGGCAGGCCGATCGTGGGCCGCAGCACGCCGAAAACAATCGGCCCGCTCAACCGCGCCGACTCAACCAGACGAACGCGCCGTTTGATTCCCAAAAGCCGGGCCAATGTCTCGAGGCGATTTTGCAGGTCCGCATCGCGGACAGCCCGACGCCGGGGGCGAAAAAGCGCGAACAGCACGCGCGCCAGACAACTGCGGGCGGTGACGAGTCCCGCGCCGGTCAACCAGATCAACCCAAGCCACAGAATTCCGACTGAGTCCTGGGCGGAGAAATTTTCCGGTGCCGCGAGCCGAATCGCATTCCGTTTAGGATCGGCGGCGGTACCAGGATCGGGATGCGGCGGATGCGCCGGAGCCGCGGACGTTTGCGTTTTCGATGGTTCGGCCGTTTCGCGTTGATGGTTCAGCGCGAATTGCTCCGCCACCTTCCGGCGAAATTCATCGGTCAGCCGCGCTGAAGACACGCGCTCGCCGTTTGGGCTGGTGGCAATTGCGATTTCCGCTCTCCCATTACCGAAACGGATTTTCCTCCCCAGCCAGCCGACCGCCCCGCGGGCCGCCCCGCTCAGTTCAAACAGCGGCAACGCGAGCAAGCTCAGCAGGCAAACCTGCCAGATCGTTCGGTGCCACCAGGCCGACTTTGTGAAACGTTGAATGAAGGCCGCGCCACCCACGACCAGCGCGACTTCGCCGGCCAGCAACCCGATCAGTTGCATCCAGACCGTCACAATGGGCGCGGCGTTCATAAGCTCTTCTTCCTTTCCGCGATCAGCTTCTCCAGCTTGGACAGCTCCTCCCGGCTGACCTCACGCGTGGTCAAGAGGTGGCTGACCATGTCCGCCAGATTGCCTTCAAAAAGCCGGTCGAGCAGGTGGTCCGACATGCCGCGCGTCACCGCGTCGGAACCGACGGCGGGACGGTAAACGAAGCTGCGGCCATCCACGCGATGCCGGGCAAGTCCGCGCGCTTCCATTTTGCGGAGCATCGTCGCGACGGTGGTGTAAGCAAGGTCCCGTTCACCGGCGAGGGACTGGTGCACGTCAGCCACGGTCGCTTCGTTGCTGTCCCAAAGCACTTTCATGATCTTGAGTTGCAGGTCTCCCAGCCGATGCACTTTGGTTTTGCTCATATCAATGTGATTTACTCTGACTCTGGTAATACTACCAAGGTAGTAGATGAAGTCAACCGGAAAGTTGCCGCATAAGTTTTTCTGGCGGTGGCCGGGAAAATTGTGAGAGTTTCAAACGCGACTGAAATCCCGTGAACTTCCAATCACCCGGCCAGTCGGCCACCCTTCCCACGAACCTCGTAGCCGCCGACGTGAGTCGGCGCACTGATTTGCTTTCGAGGCAAAGGATTAGCGCCGACTCACGTCGGCGGCTACGGTTCAGGGGTTCATCGCGCAAATCGTTTCGGGGAAATCTCTACCCATCGCATGAGGACAAGGATGAGGAGGGTGGCCGATGGCCGGGAGCGGGGTACTCGTAAAATTTACAGGCAAATGATTTTCATGGAGCGATATGGTCTAATCATCGGGATGGCGCTGCTGCTATCGGTTTCGATCTGCGCGTATCTGCTGGCGCGCCAGGCCGCCCGCAATGTCAAACGATTTAGGGAAGACCAGCACGAAAGTTTTCTGGGAGGCAAAAAGCCATGAGCAGACCGGACCGAGGCGGCGGAACATCGGACAAGGCGGTCTTGCACCGGTTCGGCTACGCGCAGGAACTGTTGCGCGACATGGGCGGTTTCTCGAACTTCGCCATCTCCTTCTCGATCATTTCCATCCTGACGGGCGCGGTCACGCTCTACGGCGTCGGTTTGAATGCGGGCGGGCCGTTGGTCATGGGCATCGGCTGGCCGCTGGTGACGTTCTTCGTGCTGTTCGTCGCCGCCGCGATGGCAGAACTGGCGTCGGCGATTCCCACTTCCGGCGCGCTTTATCATTGGGCGTCGTTTCTCGGCGGACCTGCCTGGGGCTGGCTGACCGCGTGGCTCAACCTGATCGGCTTGATCGCAGCCATCGCCGGCATTGACTACGGCTGCGCGCAGTTCCTGACTCCGTTGCTGGGCCTGCCGGAAACGCCGGCGAATTTCACGGTCGTGTTCGGGGTCCTGCTCCTGTCCCATGCCGTGCTCAACCATATCGGTATTCGAACCGTCGCGCGCTTGAACGATTTCAGCGCCTGGTACCACGTGGCTGGGGTGGCGATCGTCGTGCTGGCGCTGGCGTTCTTCGCGCCTAAACAGCCGGTTGCTTATCTGTTCACAAAAACGTTCACCACGGTCACGGACAAGCCTTACTGGTTCGCCTTTCTCGGCGGGCTGTTACAGGCGCAGTGGACGTACACCGGTTACGACGCCTTGGCGCACACGATCGAGGAAACGCATAACGCCCGCGTGAGCGCGCCGTGGGGCATCTATCTGTCGGTGGCGATCTCCGGGTTTTTCGGCTACCTCATGCTCGCGTTCGTGACGCTCGCTGTCAAGGACCTTGGCGCTACGTCAGCGGCGGCGAATCCGTTCATCTACATCTTCGAACAGGCGCTCGGCAGCACGTTCGGACGCGTCGTGCTGTGGATCGTGACTCTGGCAATGTGGTTCTGCGGGCTCTCGTGCGTCACTTCCACCTCGCGCATGATTTTCGCCTTCGCGCGTGACCGTGGCCTGCCGCTCTCAGCCAGATGGGCGCGCGTGAGTAAGCGCTGGCGCACGCCGGCGGCAGCGGTGTGGCTCGCCGCGGCACTCTCGTTCTTTCTGCCCTGCCTGATCCTCGGGCTCGTCGCCTTGTTTCCGAGGCGCCTGGACTTCTCCAGGCTTTATCCGGCCGTCACCGGCATCAGCACGATTGGGCTTTATCTCTCCTACGGAATTCCGCTGCTGCTGAAGCTGCGCGCGATCCGGCGCGGTGTTTGGACCGAGCGCGCCAACGGCCCTTGGAACCTCGGCAACTGGAGCGTGCCGGTGAACGTCGTGGCGGTGATCTGGATCGCGTTCATCACGGTGCTGTTCGTGCTGCCGCCCAATGAATTGACGGGCTGTGTCTTCGCCGGAACCCTGGGGGTGATGCTGGCCTTCTATTTTCTGCGTGTTCGCGGAAGATTTCGCGGCCCGCTCCGGCAGGCGAAGTCGCAGGAGGACCTGCTCCTGCTTGAGCAGGAGTTGGAAAAGTAGAGTAGCCGCCTCGCCTGCCTCTCGTCACAACAGGGCGCCTGCTTCAGCATCGACAGACAAAAAACAGTTCGGATGTTTTTGCAACAAGGTGGCTGGCACCTCCGTCGTGACGTCTCCTTTGACCGCGCGGCAGATGATGTCGGCCTTCTTTGCTCCGCTTGCCAGCAGCCAGATTTCTTTTGAGGCGAGCAACTGTTTCAGCCCGACGGTCACGCCCCAGGTCGGTCGGTTGGAGTGTTTCAGATAGTCTGTCGATGCTTCGATGCTGCTGGCGTGCATCTCCACCCGGCGAGTGGCGCTGTCGGGCGCAGAGCCAGGCTCGTTCAAACCGAGATGACCGTTCAAACCGATGCCGAGCAGCGTGAGATCGAAGCCGTCGCCGATGCGCCGGTCATAATCGCGACAAACTCTTGCCTGGTCCGGCTCGTCGGTCGCGATGAAGTGAAACTGATCGTTCGGCAGATCAACGTGGTCGATCAGGAAACGTCGCAGTATGTTCGCGCATTTGCCTTCGTCGTCGGGCGCCAGGCCGCCGTAATCGTCGAGCGCGAATATTTCCGCGTTGCGAAACGAAACCAGGCCGCGCTTCACTGACTCCGCCATCGCGGCGTAGATCCGGATCGGCGTGTTGCCGGACGGCAGGCACATGCGAAGGCGCGGATTGGTTCGCAACCGGTCGCGCCAGAGGCTTGCGACGCCAGCGACCCAGGCGCCTTCGGAATCAAATCGCAGGAGATTCATGGTCTGACGTAGCCGCCGACGTGAGGAGGCGGATGCACTTTTTCATTCGCTGAGATCCGCCTCGTGACCTCGGCGGTTACGTGCCGCCCAACCACAGATCGATCGGCTTTTTGACTTTGGGCCGGAACGGCAACGACACTCTCTGGCGGATACGCGCGGAGTGATACGCCGCGTTCATAATTTCCAGCATCAGCTCTTGCGGGTAGCCTTGATTGAAGGCTTCCTCGAACATCGTGAACGTCCAGCCTTTCGTCGAACCGGCCTTCTCCATCGCGTAGCCGTATCCTTTTTCGCTGTAAGTGAGCGCGGAGTTGCCCACGAACAGGTCGGCATAGACCACGCCGGCGTCGCCATAAACCTCCACGCGGTCATCCATGCCGCCGTGCTTGGACCAACTGTTCTCCGCCACGCCGATCGCCCCGCCCTCGAACTCGACGATGCACAGCGAATTCACCTCCCCGCGCGTGCGTTTCTCGTGAATCAAGCCGCCCTGCATGTGGGCGTAAACGCTGCGCACTTTTGGTTTGCCTCCGAGCATCCAGCGAAACCACGCGATGCCATGGCAGCCCATGTCCATCAGCGCGCCGCCGCCGGACTGGTTCACGTCGTAAAACCAGTGGCTGTGCGGGCCACTGTGCTTCTCGCACTGCCGCATCTGAAAAATTTTCCCGACGGCGCCCTCGTTCACGAGCTTGCGTACGCGCTCGTATTTCGGCGCAAAACAAAGTTCCTCGGCATACATCAATTTTCGCTTCGCCGCTTTACTGGCCGCGATCATTTCGTCCGCTTCCTCCAGGTTCAGCGCGAACGGCTTTTCGATGATCACATGTTTGCCGGCTTTGGCAGCGGCGAGCACGGCGCGATGATGGAGAAAGTTGGGAAGGCAAATGTCCACCACCTCGCAGCCGGATTCGACGATGGAGTCTTCGAGGTCGCTGAACCAGTGGGCGATGTGATGTTTTTTCGCGAAGGCTGCCGCACGTTGCGGCTTGCGCGTGAAGACCGCCACGACTTCCACGTCCGGCACAAAGCGACGATAGGATTCGATGTGGATGTCGGCGATGAATCCCGCGCCGAGCAGGGCGACTTTGGTTTTGCTCATAGGAAATATCGGCCTGATTTACCCGCAAAGAAACACCACGGCAAACTCAGATTTTGTAGGGTGCCATCGCCGCGGTGTCGCCTGCGGGTTTTCCGGAACCAGGCGTCGCCCAAACATTTTTTGTCGGATTTCGTTTTCAGCGGGTTCTGATAAGTAAAGAGACGATGACGGACGACGGACAACTGCTGCAGCAATACGCGCGAGAACGTTCCGAGTCGGCCTTTGGCGAACTGGTGACGCGGCACATTGATCTGGTCTATTCAACGGCGCTGCGGGTGACCGGCGGGGACCGCCATCTGGCCGAGGACGTAACACAGGTGGTGTTCATGGATTTGGCGCGCAAGGCGCGCGGCCTGCCGCGCGATGTGTTGCTGGCCGGCTGGCTGCACCGGCACACGTCTTACACCGCGGCCAAAGCCGTGCGAACGGAGCGACGCCGTAAAACCCGCGAACAAATTGCCATGGAAATGAGAGCGCTCGACGACAACACCGAACCGCCGTGGGAACGGATTGCTCCACATCTCGATGAGGGCCTGAACCAACTGAGCGCATCCGACCGCGACGCGCTCGTGATGGGCTTCCTCAAACGGCAGGATTTTCGTGCCGTGGGCGCGGCGCTCGGCATCAGCGAGGACGCCGCGCAAAAGCGCGTGAGCCGGGCGCTGGACAAGCTGCGGGGCGTCCTGAGCCGGCGCGGTGTTGCGTTGACGGCGACCGCTCTGACCTCGGCGATGGCGGCAGAGGCGGTTACGGCGGCCCCGGCCGGTTTGGCCGTTTCGGTCACAGCCGCGTCCGTGGCGGCAGCAGCAGGAACCGGAACCACACTCACTCTTTTGAAATCTATGGCTGCCACAAAACTCAAAACCGGCGTCATCAGCGCCATCGTCGTCGCCAGTGTGGCGACGCCGCTATTGGTTCAACACCAGGCTCAAGCCAGACTGCGCGAACAGGACCAAGCGTTGCGGCAACGGACGGATCAACTGGCTAAATTTCAAGCGGAGAACGAGCAGCTTTCAAAACTGCTGGCCGCTGCCAAAAATTCCCGACCGCCCTCGAACGATCAGCTCAGTGAACTGATGAGGCTCCGCGGAGAAGTCGGTCGCTTGCGGAGAGATGTGCAGGAACTGGCACAAGCGAAAACGAACGCGCCGATGTCACGAAACCAGATGCTAGCATCCATGTCGGAATACTACTCGGGGCGAGTGAGCCAGCTCAAGCAATTGCTGGAAACAAATCCCTCCGAAAAGACTCCGGAGCTTCAATTCCTGACCGAGCGTGATTGGGCCTGGTTGGTTGATAAAAAAACAAAACTCGACGCCGAGGACGGTTATCGCTTTGCCATGAGCAATACGCGGCTTGTGGCGCAACAAAATTTTGTCAATGACCTGTTGAACCCGGCGCTTCAGCAGTACGCCCATGACAACAATGGACGATTCCCCGGCGACGTTTCGCAACTGAAACCTTATTTCAAATCACCCATTGAGGATGCCGTCCTGCAGCGCTGGATGGTCCTGCCGCGGAGCAAGCTGGTCAAAGGACTCCAAGCGCAACTGGAAGAGGATTGGTATATCACACAAAAGGCTCCTGTGAATAAGGCGTTGGATCAGCGCATTCTCGTCGGCCTGAAGCGGCTGCGCTCGTTCGGCTATGGATATGCGCCACCCGATTTTTGGGATACTGTCCCTTAGCTTCCGCCAGCACTGTCCCGACCGATGCGGTGAAATTCGACGCGACTTTCAAGGGCCGTTCGGAGCAATGCCGTAGGAAAACCGCAGACATGACAAAATTCAAGATCATCCTTATCAGCGCGTTTGCGATCGGCGGGGTGACGGCATCGCTGATGATTCATGACCAAGCCAAGGCCAAACTCCATGAAAACGACGCTGTCTTGCGGCAGCAGGACGACCAACTGGCTGTATTGGCGACGGAACACCAGCGCCTCTCGAATCTGGTTGCTCAGGCAAACAGCTCGTCCGCAGAGGACCAAATGGTGGAATTGGCTAAACTTCGCAGTCAAGCCGAGGCGCTTCGTAAGCAAACCAATGAACTCGCAACGCAACTGGCAGAGAACCGTCGGTCGCGGCCATGGCAGGCCGCTTCGAGCTCGGATACCAGCAGACGCTTTATCGGTGCTGTCTCAGTAGTGTCGGACTCCAGCTCGGAAGAATACAGGGAGCAACTCGACAGAATGACAGACACAGACGGCAAATTGAGCGACGTCCGGGATCTCAGTTCAGCGATCCGTAAGTATGCTCGCGAACATCAAGGTGAATTTCCTGCAAACTTCGATCAGGCCGCGCCTTACTATACGAAAGTTGAAATTGCTTTCCCGGTATCAGCCAACTCGACAAATGTTCGAGTAGCGGATTTGGTTCACAGGCGGACGGCGCCTATGACCGGAACCAGCAAATTTGAAATGGTTTACCAGGGCTCCTACAACGAATTGACAAATGTTCCCTGGCAAGAAGTGGCTTTGATTCGCGAACGTCAGGCCTGGCCGACGCCAAGCGGAAAATGGGCAAAGATTTACGTTATGGCCAGTGGCGAGGTAAATGTTGTTGAGGCCGACGACAACTTCCAGTCCTGGGAAGCGGAGCACATCATCCCGCCGCCATCTGCCAGCCAGTAGATGCGACTTTTCAAGAGTGTTCGTTGGATTTGTAGCAGCCGAGGTAACGAGGCTCTGATCTTCATTCTGCGTTCCGCGTTTCGCGTTCGTCATTGAATGGAGCCTCCTGACGTCGGCTGCTACCTCTCCGATTCAACCGCGATTCGCGCGCGAGTGTTTTCACTGATAGCGATTTGGCTCAAGTTTTCCTGTGCGATTTTCGTTCCGCCGGGTGCTATAGGTTGAATATGACGCCCGATCGCGAATTGTTGCGTCGGTACGCGGAATCCCGTTGCGAAGAGGCCTTCGCCGAACTGGTGCGGCGGCATCTCGATCTGGTCTATTCGGCGGCGCTCCGCCAGGTGAACGGCGACGCACACCTGGCACAGGATGTGACCCAAACCGTTTTCACCGACCTCGCCCGCAAAGCCGAATCGCTGTCACGCCGCCCCGTCCTCACCGGCTGGCTTTATACCAGCGCGCATTTCGCCGCCGCCAAAGCCGTGCGCGCGGAGCGCCGTCGGCGCGCGCACGAACAGGAGGCCCAAACCATGTGTGAATTACTGCGTGATTCCGCGCCCGATCTGGAGTGGAGCAAACTGCGTCCCGTGCTTGATGAAGCCATGCACAAACTCAAAGAGACCGACCGCGAGGCGATTTTGTTGCGCTACTTCGAGCAGCGTCCGCTGGGGGAGATCGGCGCGAGACTGGGCGTGAGCGAGAACACCGCGCGAATGCGCGTGGACCGGGCGCTGGACAAGCTCCGCACTCATCTCGTTCGCCGCGGTATCCACGCGTCCGCCGCCGTCCTTTCAACCGCAATATCCGTCAGCGCCGTCCAAAGCGCTCCCGCTGGACTGGCCGCGACACTGACGAGCGCGTCGCTGGCGGGAGCAGCGTCGGCCGGAACCGGTATCAGCGCAACTCTCATGAAACTTATGGCTATGACAAAATTCAAAACCAGCGTCATCAGCGCCATTGTCGTCGCCAGTGTGGTGACGCCGCTGGTGATGCAACACCAGGCCCAGGCCAGACTGCGCGATCAGGACGAGTCCTTGCGGCAACGGGCGGACCAAGTGGTCAAGCTTCACGCGGAGAACGAGCGACTTTCGAATCTGTTCGCTCGGGCAAATAAGTCTCCGGCGCTCTCCAACGAACAATACGGTGAACTCCTTCGGCTCCGCGGCGAAGTCGGCCGATTGCGGACCGATCTGCGGGAATTAGAACAAGCGAAAACGAACGCGCCGATGTCACGAACCGACATATTGGCGTCCATCGCGCAGCGGTATTCGCAGCGAATCAACCAGCTGAAGCAATTCCTTGACACAAATCCCTCGGAAAGGATTCCGGAGCTGCAGTTCATGACCGATCAGGACTGGCTGTGGTTAGCGGGTGAAAACACACCCGACACAGAGGAAGGTTATCAACGCGCCATGAGTTTAGCGCGGGTGACGGCAGAAGGAAACGTTGCTCGTGACGCACTGCGCCCGGCGCTTCAGCAGTATGCTCACGACAATAATGGACAATTCCCCAGCGATCTCTTTCAACTGAAACCTTACTTCAAATCCCCGATTGACGAGGCCATCCTGCAGCGTTGGCAGATCTTGCCGGCGAGCAGGCTGGTGAATCTACGCGAGGACCTGCGGAAACAAGATTGGGTGATCACACAGAAGGCTCCTGTGAACGCAGCCTTTGATCAACGGATCGTCTTCGGCGTTCAGGATTTTCATATGTTCGCTAGCGCTCCCTCGAGCCATTGGGACGTTGCGCCATAGTTATAATATGATCTGGAGGCAACTCGAAATCGTTGTTATCGCCGCCATTGCCGCGAGCGGGCTAGTGACATCACTGGCGATTCACCACCAGGCTCAGATGAAACTTCGTGAAAAAGAGACCGTGTTGCGGCAGCAGGGCAACCAACTGGACAAATTGGCAGCAGAACATCAGCGCCTCTCAAATCTCCTGGTCGAGCCAGACAGCTCGGCTACCAAGGTGCCCGCGGACGACTACACGGCTGAATTGGCGAGACTTCGCACTGAAGCAGAAACACTCCGGAAGCAAACCAATGAACTGGCAAAGCAACTGGCAGAGAATCGCCGGGCGCGGCCATTGCCGCACGCTGCGATGCCGACTGCCGGGAGCATCAACATTGCTAGTTATGTAGTGTCCGACTCCAATTCGGAAGAGTACAAGGAGCAACTATACAGAATGGCATCCGCAGCTCCCCATTCTTTGCCTCTGACTAACGACCGCACAATGGACGACGCCAGGCATCTCAGCTTTGCGGTCCGCAAGTATGCTCGCGAACATCAAGGCGAATTCCCTTCGAGTTTCGATCAAGCTGCACCTTACTTTTACGACATCCAGGCTCAGCATTATGAACAGATGAGAAAATTAGAGCCATCTCTGCCTCCCAAACAACAGGAGTCTCCTTTACCCAGCGAATTTGAAATGGTTTACCAGGGCTCACTCAACGAATTCACGAATATTCCCGATCAGGTAGTGGCTTTGATTCGCGAACGGCAGGCCTGGCCGACGCCAGCCGGTAAATGGGCAAGGATTTACGTAATGGCGAACGGTTTCGTCAGAATTGTCGAGTCCGATGACAACTTTCAGTCCTGGGAAGCGGCGCACATCATCCCGCCGCCATCCGCCGGCCAAAAATAAGAATCGAAACGCAATTCTGAAATCATCGTCGGATTTCACGTGGCGCGCAGTCTAATCCTAAAAGCCGCATTTGGATTTGCCGCAAAGAGGCGCAAGACGCTCAAAATCTGAACCCGAGGGAAAACATCGAACGTCCAACATCGAACCCCGAACGCTGAAGTCAGCGAGGATTCGCGCTGCCATTGGATGTTCGGCGATGGATGTTCGATGTTGAATGTTCCTCCGGGTTCATGGGCAGGGAATAGCTCGCGACAGCTCTTGAGATATCTGAACGCTCCTGCCACTGTCTCCGCTTCTCGACTATTCCAAACAAAGACTCCGAGAAAGTTGCGAGTGTGTCTGCAGATCCAGAGTGCTGCGGATATTTCCCCCTCTCCTTGGGGGAGAGGGCCGGGGTGAGGGCGAGTGTTGCCTTTCTATCACTTCGCGCCCTGGTCAATCCACGCACGAATCAAGCCGATCTGTTCTTTCGTCAACTGCGGGTATTTGTCGCGCTTTTCCGTGGGTGGCATTTCCATGTCCTCCACGAGATCAGAGACGTAGGCCGCCATCGGACTTTTGGCGCTGTTGCCAGCAATGATGGCCGCGTCGCCGCTTTCGCCGCCTTTGATGACGTTTGCCAGCGTATCCATGCGGTATTTGCTCTTCGGCTTCTCGCCGCTGTGGCACTTCACGCAGGACTTTTCGAGGATCGGCTTGATGTCCTTCTCAAAGGTCAGACCCGTCTTGCTCGCCGCCGGCGGCAATTTACTGGCGTCCCACTCCGCTTTTTTCTTTTCCTTTTCCGCGGCGATCAGCACCGCTGCGGACAGACCAAGCGCGGCGGCAAAGAGGGTTTTAATGTGCTTTCCAAAACCCGCGGGCAAGCGATGGGTGTTCATGATTCGATTATTCATGGGCGACATTTTCAACCTAAGAAAGCAGCGGCGTCAAAAGGATTCATCCAAGCTCCGGACCGGCCAGGGCGAATTGTTTCTGCGGGTCGCCGGGCGTGGAATTTTCGCCGAGATACATGCGGGTCAGAGGGCGTTGCGCAGTGAATCCATGCTCTTTGGCGCATTTCACAGCCGCGCCGTTCTGATCCGGTATGTCCCAGAAGATCTTCTGCCCCGCGCTTTGGGCGACGAGCGCTTCGACCAGGTGGACGCCCGCCTCGGCCGATCCTGCCGCGAGCGGACCGAGATAGAGCGCTTGGGAGCCGGAGCGAATGAAGCCGTAAGCGGCAAGCGAGCCGGGCTGAGATTCCAACACCAAGGCACACCGGCTCTGCTGCGCCAACGCCCGCGCGGTTTTATTTCGGGGAACACCGAACGCTTCGGAATCCAGCGGGTCAATGCTTCGAGCGTCTGAGTCCCGCCAAATTCTGATCCTCGAATCAAGCACGGTCCCCCGCGGATGGCACCTGAGGCATTCCCAACGTGTCAAGGTCCATTCGTCTTTGAATCCGAGGTCGTCGTACACCTTTTTGCCCAGCGGCGTGGCGTCGAGCTTGATGCAACGGACCCCGCGCCCGCGCAGGTGTTCGATGCACCGTCGCAGCAAAGCCCGGCCGATGCCACGGCGGCGATACTCCGGATGCACCAGCATCATGCCGATCCAGGCCAGGTCCGGCCCGTAAACCGTGGTCGTGGCTGTGCCCGCAGGCGCGCCGTTCCATTCAGCCAGAAAGCAGCCGTCGGGCTCGGTCGCCAGGAAACGTTGCCAGTCATCGAGCGTTTGGTTCCAGCGCGCGAGGGCGCGCACGGAGTCCGCGAAGGGCAAGTCCGTGCACGTCAGCAAGCGCAAGCGTAGGGGTGAGTTCATTATTTCACGAAATGTCCGGCTCTGTCGCAGCTCTCGTCCATCTTCGTAGCCCCCGTTCTCCGATCACCTCGGGACGGAGCGGCGTCTCGACCCGTACAACCTTTTGTTGCATATGCAACAAAAGTTGGTGAGGGGGAAGCAGAAGCACGAAAGCTTGATTCGCATGGATGTTGGGGCTCGCGTCCGCTCATGGCCCAAAGGGATGGCTTGCTTTAAGCCGTTTGTCATCGTTGCCCGGTTTTGCCGGGCGGGTAAACCAGTTTGCCACCTGCGTAAGTTCGCACCACTCGCGTGGCGGCGATTTGATCTTCCGGGCAGGTCAACAGATCGCGATCGAGCACGATCAGGTCGGCCAGTTTGCCGGGTTCCAGCGAGCCGAGTTTGTCGTCGCAACCCAGGACACGCGCGTTGTTGATGGTATAGAAGCGAATGGCCCGCTCGCGCGTGAGAGCTTCCTCCGAATGCAGTCGGCCTTCATATTGTTTGGCCTGGCGCGTGATGGCCGTGGCCATGCCAAGGAATGGATTGTAGGGGTTGACCGACCGCAACGAGCCGATTTTCTGCATGTGATCGGACCCGCCGCCCGCGACGGCGCCCGCTTCGAACAGGCTGCGCAACGGTTGGAAATAGCGCAGGCGCTCGTAACCGAACTGCTTCGCCAGCGTGCGCGTGTCCAGGTAAAGCCAGGCCGGCTGAATGTCCACCATCACGCCGAGCCGCGCGGCTTGCTCGACCGCCTCGCGGCTCATGAAGTTCGAGTGACTGATGCACGGGCGCGTCTTCCTCACGGGCAATTCCTTGTCCACTTCGGCGTAAGCCTCCAGCAGAGCATGCACCGCCCCGTC
>QHOP01000549.1 GCA_003219345.1 Verrucomicrobiota bacterium | reverse complement strand
GCGTCGGCTTCGACGGTCTGGACTATTTGCCTCAGTCCCTCATCCATGATGGAAACGGCGCGCGTGTAATGGCTCATGTTGCCCCAATGGACGTAATCGCAGTCCTGGTAATTGACCATGATGAGTTTGGGCCGCAGTTCCTTGATAGCGCGCACGGTCAACTCAGTGAGCAGACGGTCCCCGCGCGGATTCACAAAACCGGAGTCGCCGTAATACTCGCGCCAGCGCTGCCAGAATGCTTCGAGTTCCTGGCCCTGGCGGTCTTCGCCCTTGGTGCGGTAGTCCACCTTCTCCCACTTGGCCAGTTCCTTTTTCCGCTGCTCGATCTGCTTGTCGGTCAATTTGCCTTCGGCGATTTGCCGGCGCATGAGCCATGCTTTAAATCGATAAAGGCTGAGCATGTTCGAGCGGTAGTTGATGCCGTAGGCGAAGTGATTGCTGAACGTGTAGAATTCTTCGTCGGGCCGGTCTTCCCCGTTGACAATCAGCGTCTGGTGCGGCGGCACGGCGAACGATTTGCGGAGATATTCAAATACCGTCGGCACCTTCGGTTCGAAACGCGCGCCGAGAAATTTGTTTTCGATGTCTTTGTATTTGTCGTATTTGCCGGTGACGATGTTGAGCGTGCCTTCGCCGTGGCTGGTATTCACCCCTTCGATCTGAGCGATCTCCATGTTTTTGAACAAGGTGCCGCGCCGGGTGAACTCGCGGCAGAGGAACGGGCTGCAGGTTGACTGCGGATCGACGGTTTCCCTGCGCCGCGCGCCCCCGCCGAAGCGAACCAGGATGACGTTGGGTCCGCGAAAGTCGGGTTTCATCGCGGTGGAATCGGTCACCAGGGACTCAGCGGCGGACAACGTGCCGCCCGCGGCGAGCAGGCTGCTGCCCGCCAGGACGCCTTTGAGAAAAGTGCGGCGGGGCAGAGCGGCGGAAGCGTCGTGTGAATTCAGCAAAAGGTCTTTCATGTATTGCCTTTCGGTCAAAGCTATCGGGGCGTCAACCGACTGACTACAATACTCGCCAACGCGCTGTCTTGTTACAGAAAATCCGTCTCGTTCCACGGAAAGGACGGAACGTGGAGGACCGCGCCGAATCGGAGTTCGGTGCTCCCGGCCAAATCGCGTTTTCTTGATTTGGGACGAAAGTGCGCTGGATAAGGAAAATGCCGCCTATTGCGCGACGGTCAGGGGCCCATCGAAGACCGTGAGACTAATGACCTCCGTTTTGGCGTGGTGCGGGCCGTGTTTGACGCCTTTGGGCGCGAAGAAGAACGCGCCGGTGGTGTAAACCGCGCCACTCTCCTCCCATTCGCCCGAGAGCACATAGCAATATTCGTTCGCCACTGGATGAATGTGGGCTGGCACGGTCAGACCCGCTCGGAACTTGCGCAGGATCGTCACGCCGCCGGTTGTTTCGTTCTTGTGCAACACCAGCAACTCGACCCCGTCATAAGGCCCCGGTTGCCAGGATTTGTCTTTCGCCAGCGTTACGTAGGGAAACATGGCTTTATCCAACGCCGACGCGCGGAAAATGCAAGACCACGTTCGCAACCTTCCTACCAGCATGGTATTGGTTCAAGGATGAGTCGGCCGAGTATTTCCCGCAAAATCTTCGCAGGAACACTTGTGTTTCTTGGTTTGGTCGCCGTTTTTGTGTGGATCAATCATCTGGCGGGCAATCGTTCGTTGCAGGCGTGGAAGGCACAGATGGCCGCGCGTGGTGAAAAATTCTCCATCGACGAAATCGCGCCGCCAACTCTCTCCAGCGTTGACACAAATCTTTTCCGATTCAACGCGGCGGCGGATCAATTGCGCAGCCGCTCAATCGAGCCAGGAAATTTCAAGCCACTCGAGATTGCCGGGCCGGGCGAAGCAACGGCTCTATGGATGAAGGAGGTGCCGGATCGGGCTCCAGACCGGACAAACACCTGGGCAATGGTGGCACAACAGTTGGCCGCCGCGCAAAAAAGTCTCGACGAGATCCACGAAGTGTTGCAAACGCCGGCAGCCGCGAGCGGCATGAACTATCGAAGCCTCGGCCCTTCTGGAAATTATACCGCCAAAAGATCGACTGCCAGGTGGCTCGCGCTGGCGACGATGTTTGAACTGCACGAGGGTCGATTGCCATCGGCGCTAACCTCATTGCGCTCCTTGATTCGTCTGAGCCGTCTGCATGAAGACGACCTGACTCTGATCAATCAGATGATCCGGGTCGCCATCGCCGATCTGGCGCTCGACGCCACCTGGGCCGCGCTTCAAGCACCCGGATGGACCGATGAAAAACTGGCCGAATTGCAGCATGAGTGGGAAAGACCAAAGTGGTTGGAAGAATTCCCGCCCACGTGGGAAATGGAACGGGCGATGACGCTGACCTGGTTCGCCTATTCGCGGAGTAATGGTATCGCGAGCGTTCGTCCGCAATTGTCCGCGTCGGACGAACTGAATTATCTGAAGGAAATGCAGCCGACTCTCGATGCCACGCGGACGGCGGTCCAACACAAATCCTGGGTCCGCCTGTCAGCCGAACTGAATCCACCAAGGGTCCACTCCTCTTCGATCCTCGACAAATACAATGGCCTCCGTTTCCAAATGAGCCGGATGGTTTGGGGAAATTTTGTGCGTGCGCACGAAGCCGTAATGCGAACGGAAACATACCGCGGCCTGACCGTGGCGGCGATCTCGCTCAAGCGTTATCGACGTCGTCATGGGAAGTTCCCACCCGACCTCGACGCGCTTTCACCGGAGTTTTTTGCGGCCGTTCCCGTGGATTACATGGATGGCCGGCCGCTGCGTTATCGCCTGGAATCGGATGGCTTGCTCCACCTCTATTCCGTGGGTTTGGGCGGCGTGGATGACGGGGGCAGTCCTCAGCCGGTGGTCGCTTGGAAAAGATATTCCGGTCTCTGGGACGGGCGAGACGCCGTCTGGCCCCGACTTGCGTCGCTCGAAGTTGAGACGCCGGTGCTGGCGCCAGAGGTTTTGCCATTAGTGAAATTCGAAGACGCACCCCTGTTCGATGTCATTCGAGTCCTGGCGAGGGAGGCGGACCTTCAAGTGCAGATTGACCCAAACGTGCTGAAGCAATCATTTCCTGCCGTCTCCCTCCATCTGGAGAATGTGACGGCGCAAAACGTTCTGGAGGCCGTTCTCGCCAACAACAATCTTATCCTGGTGAAACACGCCAAAACCAACCTGGTCGGCATCACCACGGAATGACTTCTTCACATGCTCTTGTTTCGCGAAAAAGGTCCAGCCGACTGGCTGCCGAAAGTTCTGGCCGATTTGCCCGCCGTGCTGGTTGACCACGCGCACCTGGAGCGCAAAGCCGCCACAACCGCGTTGAACCTGGAAAAATATCGCGACCTCTATCCCCGGGTCGAAGAACTCAATGCCATTGCCATCGAAGAACTGCAGCACTTCCAGCTCGTGCTGGATTTGCTGAAACGGCGCGGCATACCGTTCAGCCAGCCGCACCCGAGTCCGTGGATTTCCGGTTTGATGAAGTCGGTGCGCAACGGCCAACGCCATCAGGTCATCGATCATTTGATTTGTTGCTCGCTCATCGAAGGGCGGAGCTGCGAAAAGTTTCAAATCCTCGCCCGCGAACTGGAACCCATCGACGCCGAGCTGGCAAAGTTCTACGCGAGCCTGGTGGAATCCGAAGGAAACCACTACGCCACTTACCTTTTGATGGCGCGGGGAATTGACCCCGTGGAAACCGATCAGCGACTCGATTTCTACCTCGACCTGGACGCGAAAACGATACGCGAATCGAACCCGCTACCGATGCTGCATTAGAGCCTACTGCAAAAGAGCCGCCGGCAAAGAAGCGTCGGAGGCGTCAATTTGCCGGCTCCAGGATTCCCAATTTCCACGGGATGTCGCCGTAGGCTTTTCCACCTTTGGCTTCGTCAGTCACACCCTGGAAGAGAAAGCGTAAATTGACCGGATCAACTTCAAGGTTCTGGTCGTAACCGTCGCGAAGCAGCTCGCCGTGGCTGAAGGAATCGGTCCAGTGTGGTCCGCGGTCGCGCACATTGAGCGGCCCCGCGAACGGTTTTTCTTTCGTCGCCGCCAACGGTTTCCAGTCGTCGTCCAGCCGCTCGGCCAGGTAGGCTTTGTAGTAACGCCGACCGCCGTCCTGTGCCTCGATGATGGTGAGAAACCGGTTCAGGCCCTTGAGCCGGTAGGTGTGACTGGCTTCGAAAATATCTCCTCGCAACACGACCGACGGCTCGTTCCAGCCTCCGGGGAAGTCGGCCATCTTTGTTTCCGCCCGCCACATCCGCCCGTCGTTCGAAGTGAAGAAGAGGTGAGCACGTGCCTCATCGCAAATCACCCAAAAGTCAATCCACGCCGTGACACGGGCTGGCTGCTGCGCGTAGAGCAGCGTGGGTCTGGTCCACGAATCCGGCTCGGTTATGTCGGTCGTGGCGGAGAAGGCAGGTTGCAATGCCGGTTTGCGCGACGGGTCGTTGACCTGACAGATGAGATACCATTTTTTCTGCGGCGTGAAATAAAAAACCTCCGGCGCGCAAAAGTAACCGTCGCTGATCTTGAGCACGTGGCGCTCGGACTTGTCGGCGTCCTTCCAATCTGCAAACGAAAGATACTCGATTTGGTGGGTGCGCTTCTGACTGCGGATGGTGCAGAACAGGTGCCAACGGCCATTGTGCCGGACGAGGGACGGATCCTTGACGGACTGGCAGGGGTCCGCAGGTCGAACCGCGGGCGAGACCAACGGGGGCCCGACTGTCCAATTGAACCGGCCGGCCCAAAGGCGGTCGATGGATTGCCGGCCCGACGCGTCCCCCGCTTGGGCCACTCCTGTCAACAGCGCGATGACATTCGCGATGAGGCTTGCTTTCACGGTCGTCATTGTGGACGCAAAGATCTGACTGCCTTTCAGCGGGCAGGGCAAATGAAATCGACGCTTTATTCGC
>QHOP01000548.1 GCA_003219345.1 Verrucomicrobiota bacterium | reverse complement strand
TCGCATCAATGATGATAAATGTGTCCGACACGCTGACAATCATCTCACGGAAATTGACGTTCCGATGCTTATAGTTGAGGAGTGAGCGTTGGGTTTTTCGCGGATAACCGGCAGTCGCGCTCTTCCAGTTTCCAAACACCTCATAGCTGTGTCCGGGTTTCGGGCTGTTGCCGCCTCCTGGCGCGTTGTCGTCCAGGTCGGTCACGAACGTCAGGATTTGGCCATTGTAGAGCGCCCTGTAAACATTTGTCTCGCGAATGAAGTTTCGGGTGCTGGGGCAGATAAAGCTGCGCAGCGCGCTGATGTAGCCGGGATAAAGCCAGTTCAAATCATCATCCGCCTGCTGTTCGTAGGGAGTGGCTTTTCGGCTGCCGGTCAGCCGCCCGTCGTCCTGGTCCTCCGCGAACATCTGGCTGCCCAGTCCCATTTGCTTGCAGTTGTTCAGGCAGGAAATCCTTTTGGCCCGTTCTTTTGCGCGGCTCAGCGCCGGCAGGAGGAGCGCGGCGAGAATGGCAATGATGGCGATCACGACCAACAGCTCAATCAGCGTGAATGCTTTCCTTGCCCGTGAGCCCATCTTCGTGCGCATTTGGTTGTTCTGTCTGCGCGCTGCGGCACGGGCGACCAATTGCAAGCGGCGGTCGCGAGGCGCCAAGCGAATTGTTGGATCTCAAAAATGCTGTCATTGCAATCTTCGAAAGTCAATCGGCGTGACCGGCAGGTAGTGGTACCGTGGGGCGAGGTTTCCCATGAACCGCCAGGTAGGGCGGGTTGTGCCCAGCCCGCAGCCTTCCGCTTGGGATGCGAGTGCATCAACGAGTTAGGAAACCGGCTCAAGGCGGTGCCAGCAAATTTGTCAGCGAATCGCAGTTCGGCTTAAACCGACTTATGACTTATATCTGGCAAATCTGTTCATTAGGGTGGCATCGCTATGAGGAGCGGCGGGGGCTTGACTCGCCGCAGGGCGATCTGCGCCAGCAACTACCATTCAAAATCAGAGCGATCAGCTTGCTCGAGCGGCGAACGTCTTATACAAATTCAGCCAGCGGCGGTATCATCTAAACGATGCCTACTCTTTTGCAGGATCTCCGATTCGCTTTGCGGGTGCTGAGCAAGAGCCCCGGCTTCACCGCGGTGGCTGTGCTGACGCTCGCGCTGGGCATCGGCGCAACATCTGCGATCTTCAGTCTCGTCCAGGGAGTGTTGTTGACACCGCCTCCCTATCCCAAGCCAGAACGAGTCATTCTCATCTCGCCGGCCAGGACAGATGGCCAGCCTTACACGCAAGGTTGCGCTGCGGGCCAGTGGGTTGAATGGCAAAAGGCAACCAATTCGTTTGAGGCGGTGGCTGCCTATGAATACGGATCCCAATTCTTGATTCTTCCAGATGGCAGCGAGTCAGTTCGAGGGATGTTTGTCACCCCCGATTACTTCAAGGTGATTGGGGTCAAACCTGTGTTGGGGCGAGAGTTCGCGCAGTCTGATCTGGCATCAACGGGGGGACAAGAAACGGTGATCGTCCTCGGCGACCATCTCTGGCATCGGCGGTTCAACGGCGATCCAAATATCATTGGCAAAACTGTCCACCTCACTCGCCGACAACCATTGACAGTCATTGGTGTGATGCCACCTGGCGTGCGCCTCTTGCCATCACGTACGCGGGCGACGGAGCCGAACTACGATGTCAACGCGCAGGTGGATTTCTGGATTCCTCTTTGGCCGCCGGATTTGGCGAAACCCAACGAGGTTTACTGCAACGTCACCGGGCGGTTGCGCGATAGCGCGACTCTGACCCAAGTCCAAGCGGAAATGACCGCGATTGCGGCCAGACAAGCGCAAAACGTGCATGATTTTGATGGCATCACCGCCACCGTCCAATCGCTCACCGCATTTCTGAATCGAGAAGGACGCCGGCTCCTTTTACCGTTGCTGGGAGCGGTGACCCTGGTGTTTCTCATCGCCTGCGGAAATGTCGCGGGCTTGTTGCTGGCTCGCGGGCTGCGGCGGCGGCAGGAATACGCGGTCCGTTGTGCCTTGGGAGCGCGGCCGGCGCAGCTTTTCCGTCAAGTGTTCACCGAGAGTGCGTTGCTCGCTCTGGCCGGCGGTGCGCTGGGCGCCGGTCTGGCCTTTGGAATCGTCAAACTGCTGAAGGCCATTGGGGGATCCGCGATTCCTCGGCTGGACGCCGTGACAACCGGCGGACCTGTGTTCTTCTGTTTCGGCGCGGCGGTCCTGGCTGCGGCGCTTGCCGGGTTCTTGCCTGCGCTCCGTGTGTCGCGACTCGACCCGGCGCTCGGCGTCAAAGGCGCCGGACCGACCAGCAGTGCGGGTCGCGCAGAACGTAGTCTGCTGGGTGGAGTGGCGGTGCTTCAGATCTCGTTAACCCTCGCTTTGCTGGTAGGAGCGGGCCTGCTGATTCGAACGGCGGACAATTTTGCCAGAGTGCGTCCCGGCTACGACACTCAGAATGTACTCACGATGAGTGTCACGATACCGGACATGAAGAAGTTCTCCGATTTCCATGCTCAGGTACTGCCGCGCGTTTCGGCGCTTCCGGGAGTGAAGAGTGTGGCCATGGGGTGGGGCTTACCCTTGACAGGCAACAAGTGGACCGGACCCGTAGAAATTGAAAAACCAGCCGAAAC
>QHOP01000126.1 GCA_003219345.1 Verrucomicrobiota bacterium | reverse complement strand
CAGCTCGAAACGAGCCTTCAGGAGATGACGGCGAACCAGGCTGGACAGGTCGTGGAACCGAAACCGGTGGGGACCGAGTCGAGCGAACAGTGGAATGCCACGGAGACGGCTCGCCTTGAAGAAGGCCCGCGGAGCATTCGCGAGGAACTGACCGGCCTGCAGCAACAGCGCGACGAACTCAGCAGCCAGTTGGTGCTGGCGCAACAGGCGGCTGCCGAAGCCCGGCAACACAGCACAGCATCGGAAGTCCGCCTGCGGGAGACGACCGAAGAATTGGATCGCGCAAAAACCGGGTTGGAACAGCAGGCCGCTGAGCGAGCGCGCCTGGAGTCTGAGTTGGGTGAACAACTGACCGCGGCGAAAGCAGCAGCGGAGGAGGCGGAAGCCGTCTGCCGGGAAGAGGCCCAAAGGAGCAAGGAATTTGAAGCGCAACTGTGCAACCTGCAGAAACAGCGCGAGGAACTCAGCGGCAAACTGGCAGCGACACAGCAAGCGGCGGGAGAGTCCAAACGACAGAGTGAAGACCAGGAGACCCGGCTGCGCGAGGGGAAGCAACAGCTGGAACACACCAAAGCAGAGTTGGAAAAGCAGGCCGCTGAGCGAGCGCGTCTGGAGTCTGAACTGGACGGACAACTCAAGGCGGCGAAAGCGGCGGCCGAGAAAGCAGAGGCCTCGTGCCGGGAAGAGACGCAGCGGAGCAAACGATTCGAAGGCGAATGGGCCAGTCTGCAGCAACAGCGCGAGGAACTCAGCGGCAAGCTGGCGGCGGAGCAGCAGGCAGCGGGAGAATCCAAGCGACGGACTGAAGAACTGGAGAAACAGCTGCGTGAGAGGAACCAACAGTTGGAACACGCCAAAACCGGGCTGGAACGGCACGCCGCGGAACGGGCGCGCCTGGAATCTGAGTTGGGCGGACAACTGAAGGCGGCGAAAGCGGCGGCCGAGAAAGCGGAAACAGCCAGTCGTGAAGAAGCCAAGCGGAGCAAGCAATTTGAAGAGGAACGGAGCGGTCTGCAGCAACAGCGCGAGGAACTCGACGGCAAGCTGGCGACGGCGCAGCAAGCGGCGGGAGAGTCCAAGCGGCGAAGCGAAGAACTGGAGAAGCGGCTGCGCGAGAGCACCGGCGAAATCGAGCGAGCCAGGACGGAACAGGCGCGCCTGGAATCTGAGCTGGGCGGACAACTGAAGGCGGCGAAAGCGGCGGCCGAGAAAGCGGAAACAGCCAGTCGTGAAGAAGCCAAGCGGAGCAAGCAATTTGAAGAGGAACGGAGCGGTCAGCAGCAACAGCGCGAGGAACTCAGCGGCAGGCTGGCCGCGGCGCAGCGAGCGGCGGGAGAGTCCAAGCGGCGAAGCGAAGAACTGGAGAAGCGGCTGCGCGAGAGCACCGGCGGAACCGAGCGAGCCAGGACGGAACGGGCGCGCCTGGAATCTGAGCTGGGCGGACAACTGAAGGCGGCGAAAGCGGCCGCTGCGAAGGCCAAGGCAGCCTGTCGGGAAGAAGCCAAGCGGAGCAAGCGATTGGAACAGGAGCTGAGCAATCTGCAGCAACAGCGCGGGGAACTCAGCGGCAAACTGGCGGCGGCGCAGCAAGCGGCGGGAGAATCCAAACGAAGGACTGAAGAACTCGAGAAACGGCTGGGCGAGCGGAACCAACAGTTGGAACACGCCAAAACCGGATTGGAACAGCACGCCGCGGATCGGGCGCGTCTGGAGTCTGAGCTGGGCGAACAACTGGAGGTGGCGAAAGCGGCGGTGCAGCGGGCGGAGGCAGTCTGCCGAAAGAAGCCCAGCGGAGCAGGCGAACGCGCATAGCCGGCGACGGGACCTTCGGGTCAGTCAACTCTTTTTGATCGAATGATTCAGGGCCGTAGCCGCCTCGGCCTGCTCGTTGTTGACATGCTTCCCGCTTTGAGTCGTTGACCATTCACGGCGTTTGTGGGTTGAATCAATCCCGTGTTGAGGCCAGGAATGCCGTGCGACAGGCAGTCTCGCGCATAGGCAATTTCCGATTCGACTGCTTGGTCGATCAATTCATGCGCCTTGCTCACGACGGTCTCCTGGATCGACGGCGCAAAGGGGTCGTAGCCATCGGATGCGTCTTGTTTCCATTTGAATTCCTCGAAGCATTGGCGCACGCTCTCGCTGTTATGAAACCCGAAGATTCTCTTCCACAGTCTGAATGTGTTTCTGCACCTACAACGCGACGAGAGTTCCTTCAGCAGGCGGCCGGCCTGGCCGCGGGAGCCGCAGTGTTGTCGGAACTGCCGCAACAGGCGCGCGCGGCGATCACCCCGGTCGCTTCTCAATTACCAACGATCAAGCTGGGGCCGCACGAGGTCACGCGCCTCATCATCGGCGGCAACCCCATTTACGGCTATTCACACTTCAATAATATCCTCAGCCAATACCAGACCACCTGGCAC
Source organism: Verrucomicrobiota bacterium (assembly GCA_003219345.1). Taxonomy (GTDB): domain Bacteria; phylum Verrucomicrobiota; class Verrucomicrobiia; order Limisphaerales; family AV2; genus AV2. Next base: position 24,823 of record QHOP01000126.1, on the reverse strand, counting down.
ACGCCCGAACGCGTCGTCGAACTCATACAGAACGCCGAGGCCAAAGGCATCAACACGTGGCAAAACAGCTATGCCGAGCGGACGCTCGCTGACCTCGACCGGTACCGCGACGCCGGCGGCCAAATGCATTGGCTCTGTCTCGGCAAACCTGACTGGGACGAAAATCCGCACTTCATCGACGACGCTGCCAAACGCAAACCGATTGGCATCGCCCCGCACGGCTCGCTCGGCGAGCGCCTCTACCGCCAGAACAAACCGGGCGTGCTGAGCGACCTTCTCAAACGCATCCGCGACACGGGCGTGCTCGTCGGTCTTTCCGCCCACAACCCGGCCCTCATCGAACTGGCCGAGGAGAAGGGCTGGGGCGTGGATTACTACATGTGTTGTCTCTATTATCTGACCCGACCGCGCGAGGAATTTCAGAAGCTGCTCGGCGGCGAGCTGCCGTTGGGTGAAATGTATCTGCCGAGCGATCCGCCGCGGATGTTCAAAGTCATCCAGGCCACGCGCAAACCGTGCCTGGCTTACAAAATTCTCGCTGCCGGCCGGAGAATTGAAAGCCGTGCACAGGTTCGCCAATGCTTCGAGACCGCCTTCAGCAACATCAAACCGACCGACGCGGTGATCGTGGGGATGTATCAGCAGTTGGGCGATCAAGTGGGCGAGAACGCCGCGATCGTGCGGGAGATTTGTTCGCGCAGAGGATAAACAGCCCTGAAATGCTAATGAAATTCAGGCCGAACAACAACGTCAAGGCTCCACTCGCTCGCTGTTTGTCTCGCCTGTTGTCTGTGAGTCTTTGCGTTTGCGGCGTTGTATCAGCCGCAGAGTTCGCCGAAACCGGCAGCGCCGGCCTGACTTCACCAGGCCGGAAGCCCATGATTCGCATCGGCGCGGCGCAACCGCGCTCGCGACTGATTGGTTACCGACTCGCGAACCCGGCCGAAGTGCTGGCGCAAGTGGACCGTTCCCTGGGCGACCTGGAGCAAATCGTGCACAAGGCCGGAGAGGCGAAGTGTGACGCGCTCGCGTTCCCGGAGGATACCTTGGGCCTCGGCACCTGGGAAGCGGCCCACAAGACGGCGCTGAACGAGGTGCTGCCCGGAGCGGTGAAACGCATGCTTGATCGCCTGGGCCGGGCCGTGGCATCGCACCGGATGTATCTGGTGTGCTGCAACGACATGATTGAACCGGACGGCTCGGTTCACAACACGGCGTTTTTCCTCGGGCGCGACGGCAAGGAAGTTGGCCGCTACTTCAAAGTGAACATGGCCATTCACGAACTGGACAGGAAACGCGGTGACAGTTTCCCCGTGTTCAAGACCGCAGACCTCGGCGGTGTGGGAATGTTGATCTGCTATGACATGGTGTTTCCGGAAGCCCCCCGATGTCTGGCGCTCGGCGGAGCGGACATTATCTTTTATCCGACGCTCGGCGGGGCGGCTATCGGCGACGACGACATCAGTCGCGCGGCAATCCGCACGCGAGCCGTCGAAAATTTCGTTTATTTGGTCGTCTCGCAGCGCGGCGGTGGTTCGATGATCATTTCGCCTCAGGGCAAAATCCTTGTCGAAGCCAAAGGACCGGATGACATCGCCATCGCTGACATTGATCCCTTCGGCGGACGCGACGGCGGCGATGCGATGAATCATCAGACCGACATGCGCGCGCGGTTGTTTCGCGAACGTTCGCCCGCGGCCCCGAAACCATGACCGTTGCGGAGGCGGTGGAGATCAGTTCCAGGGCCCTTACCGTGGGCGAGGAACGGTTCAAGGAAGCCGATGCCCTGTTGCGCCAGGGAAAAACCAACGATGCCATCGCGGCCTTTGAAAAGCTGCGCGGCGAATTCCGCCAGACCTGGATCGATCGCGTTTCGCAGGAGCGGCTCTCGCATTTAGGGAGCGCACGTGCCCCGTATGCTGCGTCCGGCGCCTCGCCGGACGCTTCTGCTTTCGGCGGGGCGCCTAAACCCGCAGGCGAGGCGCCTGCGTTCCCCATTCGTGGCATCGCCGCAAAGTATCCCGGCGACGCCGGCATCGAACGCGACCCGCGCGTGTTGTTCGCCGAGAATTTCGAGAGTGGCAGCATCGAAGAGCTCGGCAAACGCTGGGGCGAAATCAGCAACAAAGACGGCAAGGTGATGGCCTTCAGCAGCGACGTGCTGCATGCCAGCGCCGGCAAACGTTCGCTGCAGATGACCGCCACGCTCGGCGAAAATACCGGCGGACATCTTTACACGCGACTGCCCCGCGAGGTGGACAAAGTCTTCGCGCGGTTCTACGTCAAGTTCGCCGCCGACGCGGCCTACATCCACCACTTCGTCACTTTGGGCGGTTACAATCCGCCGACGGCCTGGCCGCAAGGCGGCGCGGGCGAGCGACCGCGCGGCGACGACCGTTTCACTGTCGGCATCGAACCCTACGGCAATTACGGGCACTACGCTGCGCCCGGCGCGTGGAATTTTTACACTTACTGGCACGAGATGAAAGGATCGGCGGACGGCAAATATTGGGGCAACAGTTTGACGCCGGGGCAACCCGCCCTGGTGCCGCGCGACCGCTGGCAATGCGTCGAAGTGATGCTGCAATGCAACTCCGCGCCGGACAAGTCCGACGGCGAACTGGCGCTGGGGCTCGATGGAGAACAGGCGATGCACAGTGGTGCGGGCGCGCGGCGGAGTCACTGGACCGGTATGGGCTTTTCGCTGGTGGAGGAGGGTGGCGAACCGTTTGAAGGCTTTCGCTGGCGGACGAACGACCAGCTCAAGGTCAACTTTTTATGGTTGCTGCATTACGTGACCGAACTCGCCGGGCGCCAGAACCATATGGCCAGGCCGAATCCGATCAACCGCGTCTGGTTCGACGACATTGTGGTCAGCACGGAATACGTCGGCCCGATTCAGAAGTGAATCAGCGGCGCGAGTTGCTGCCGGGTGTTTCCAAAACTCAACCACAGATGGACACGGATGAACACAGATTCAGAACGCGGCGTGGCTGTCCGAAAACGGACCGCGGGTCTGCGACCCGCAGCAACCTCGCATGGTGGAAGGAGAAAAAAATCCTCCGCACAACTCGCCGCCGCACGCAACAATCGTCAGACTCGTAGCAGCCGACGCAAAGATGTTCTAAACATCGAGAGCGAACTTAATCGCCTCTTTGACCTTCGCCATCAAAGTGGGAGGAAGCTGTCCGAGCTTTCTTTCCAGTCGCGGCAGCGGTATCGAACCAATAGCTTGAACGTTGGCTACGGAGAGTTCTGTCAGGAACGACAACTTGCCCAGTTCAACTTCGTAACGACTGCCTCGGTTCTGCGTGGTGAGAGGGACATAGACAAAGAGGACCCGTGGTGGATTTGGATCTTCGCGGGAAATGATGATTACGGGACGCGCTTTGGCCGCGCGCAGCAGGTCTAAGGCCTCGGCGTCGGCAAGACGAATGATTTCAGCCACCAGGTTCTCGACCTGCTCGGCGGTTTCTGGGGTCCAAGTTTTCAGCTTCTCATCCAATTGCTTGGCGATGGCTGTCATAACCAGGAAAATTCTACCTGCTCGAACGTGCACAGTCAATTTGAAGGACAAGTCTCGAATCTGCGGCCAAACACTGGCGTGCCGCGCGCCAAAACCTGCATAGTGGCACGGGCGTCTCGCCCGTGTGTTACTGATGTAACTGTTTGGCGGCAGCTTGGCTCTGGCTGCTACTCAAGGTCCGGGCCAGAACCCAAACAGCAACAGGAATTCTCTCGCCCAGGTCATCGCCGCCGGAACTGGCGAAGAAAAGTAGTTTGCAGGACCGGACGTGACAAAATCCTTTTCAACCACGGATGAACACTGATGGACAGGGATGAAATCGCCGCAAAAGAACTCAAAAGACGCAAAGACTTCTCCCTCTCCGCCTCGATCGTCCCCTCTCTCAACTTTCAGCCATCAACCATCAACTCAGGTGACCAGAGTGAGGTGTCGAATTCTTCCTCCGTGATCGTCCATAGACTCTGTCCAGGCGGGAGCGAACGGTCCTCGCCACCGGAACCGCCGACGAAAAGTAGCACCCGGACCTGCAGGACCGGACGCGACAAAATCCTTTTCAACCACGGATGAACACCGATGGACACGGATGAAATCGCCAAACAAAAGCGATGGCCTCTCACGCGACCACGGGCATTCCGAGGTCGGTAAGATAATTGAAAGTTGGATCGTAGTAAGTAGACGCGCGTGTTGGGTCAGTCGGTTCGCCAGAAGGAACGAAGATGACCATGCCTTGCCGTGCGCGAGTAAGTAGCACTCTGTATGCGTTCCGGAGATAAACTTGATTGTCGGAATTTTTGATGTTCTGCCAACTGTCGCCCCGGAAGTCGTGAAAGCTCCAACCCGAACCCGTGAAACGCAAATCGCCGTCCCAATTCACACATGCCCAGTCAAGTTCAAGGCCTTGCAACTGAAACTCTGTGGCCGCGTCTTCGAGGTAATAGCTCGACCGTGTGTCTTCCTTGTCGTTGAGAAACCAATGCACTGGATCAACATCGACGCGAATATCAATTGCGTGAGGTTTCAGTCGCTGAGCCTTCGACGAAGCGACCATTCCAAAACGTTCCGTCCCTCTGGCGTGATCTCGTATCCATTGCTTGGCCAGATTTAAGTCGCGTGTCACCGCAATCGGATACCGGTCGGCGAGCTTTGCGAAAGCTTCGCGCGCTTGCCGTTTCTCGCAATCAAGGAGGGCCTTGACGAAGGCAGAAACATTTTCGGCCCTGAAAGACCGCATCGACACCGCAAGATGCAAGCAGTCATCGAGGTGAGCATCGTGTCGTCGGCGGACACTATCCAACGCCCTGCCTGCCGCATATTCGCTGTCGGTGAGTCTCGACGAAATATACATGTGCCAGTTGGGGAAGGCTGCAATCATGGCGTCCAACCACGCGTCAATCCCTGCTTCGCCTGTGTTGATCTCTTGTCCACCGCCAACGAGACAAATGATAACAGCCCAATCCTTGTGCCTGTCCATGTAAGAGATCAGGAATCCAGGTTCGGACTGCGCGAAACCAGCGCGCTTCTTTTTCCGATGCATGAAGCTGGCAGTTTGTTTCAAGTTCCAAGCGCGTTGTGCCTCGTCAAAGATGACCACGTGTTCGATTGGCGGGCCGGACTCAATCAAAGCATCGTCACGAAAGTGATGAACATTCTGAATGAATGCTTTGACGCTCTCGCCAACCTTGCCCTTCGCACTTTTTCACCCAGCTTCTTTCGGCGGGCAACCTCGTCGCGGGTGAGTGCCTCGCGAAGCACTGCGACGAGCGGACCGTTGCCGGAAAGGAAGACCGCGTGTGTCGGTTGGTCCAGTTCGCGTCGACGAGTCGCTACATTCAAACCTACCAGAGTCTTCCCTGCTCCTGGCACACCGGTAACGAAACAAATGAGCTTGCGTCCTTTCTCTCGCGCTTCATCCACCAATTCTTCGATGCGGTGCGAAGTAACGTGCAGATTTTGAGCGCCAGCGTCAAAGCGGGCGATGGCTTCAACCGAGTGTTGAGCGTAAAGAGCTCGCGCAGCTTCCACGATTGTCGGCGTTGGGTGATAAGGCGCGCGTGACCATTGTTGGTCGTCGAGCATAGAGCCTGGGATGCTGCGCACGGCCAAATCTACCACCTCGCGAAAGCCCGTGGCGTTCACCAAAATCGGGCGATAAACTTTGTCGGCGTCTGCTTGGAGTGCGATCGGGGAAGATTCTGCGGCCTCGGTTGCGATGAGAATCGGAACAATTGAAACGTTATGACTGGCCTCATGAAAATTCTTCAAATCCAGAGCGTAATCCCAAACCTGATCAACCGCCGAACGATCAAATGTTCTCTCTCCGACCTTGAACTCAATCGCAAACACAACCGGCCCGACGAGCAGAACAGCGTCAATTCGGCGCCCCATCCGTGGAATGTTGAACTCAAAGTATAAAGAGCCAGATAGGTCATTGAGGCATGAACGCAGGAATTGGACTTGGGCCATCCACGCATCTCGCTGCGTCGGAATCAGCGCAAACTCGCAGTTGGTTGCGAGTCGTCCCAACACCGCGTCAGGTTGCGATAGCAGAAAATCGGAAATGGATGCGCTATACCAAGCTCGCAAAGACGAAGCCGTGGTGTTCTTGGCCATGCTCAGCGGTTCCACCTCTGCAGTATGGCAAGTATTGAGAAAAAGTGAAGACTGAGGAGGATGGTTGATGCCTGACTTTTTGAACAAGGCGAAGCGTTCCGAGGTGCTGTCGCGGACTCTTCGGCGATTCTCCATTGAACCGGGCTGTCGCGACGTTGCGGGCGGACGCACAGGCGAAATCACAGTCGAAGGACTGTATCGGTGCGACGCCCAGTGGTCGGGGCTCTACGACCGGATGTTTCCACACACGCCAGAAGAAATTGAACGGCGGCTGGCGCTGGCCGCTGATGATGGCGAGACTGTGTAGAACAAAACGGCTCCTCACTCCGGCCCTGGCTCCACTCTCCCAGACTCACCCTCATCCGGCCTTTGGCCACCTTCTCCCCAGCCGATGCGGAGAAGAGCATCGACGCGGAAGCAGATCTTTTGCGCTCTTTGCGTTCCTTTGCGGCGAATTGAATCTGTGTTCATCCGAGTCCATCCGTGGTTGAATAGAAACGCAGACGTTTTCAGACACGAATTTGGCTTCCCAAGCCCGCCACAAAGTGGATGCCCCAAAGACTTGGCGTTCGCTCGCGCGAAACGTGGTCACGAATTGGCACGAATCCAAAACAGCAGGCCTGGTGTCATCGTTCTGCCGTCGCTCCGTTCGTGTTGAATCCGTGTAATTCGTGTCTAGGGCTGATGTCTTTTCCAAACGAAAACCTTCCGAGGTGGTGCCGCGGACTCGCGGTCGTGGGAATCGGGACGCGGAGCCGGCGCTGGCGCGGCCGTTGCGCGCTTTAGAATTTTCCGAAATAGAATTGATCGCGAGTGATGCCAAGGTCTTCGACGATGTCCGTGATGATTCCGCGCGGCACATCGCCCGTATGCCACGCGAACGTGATCAGGCGGTCGGGACGAAACGGGTTGGAGTAATGCCGGTGACTGCCGGCGGTGCGAAGAAGTTCACAACCGACTTCACGGAGTCGCCGGTCCAACTGGCGGCAGTTCCAAGAGGGATATTTGCCCACGGATCAGGCAGCGAGAATAAATTTGTCGCGGAAGGCAGGCGGGATGGGGCGTCCGGTTTCGAGCAGCGCTTCCAAGTGGACCTTGGCGGCCTGTTGAAAGCGCAGCGTTGCCTCGCCGCGGTCGCGTCCGTGCGCGTGGCAGCCGGGCAGGAGCGACGATTTGGCAATCCACACGCCGTCTTCATCCTGACGAAGTCGCACTTTCGAGAGTGGAACAATCATGGCGCGGCTACATTAACCCGGTCTGCATCCGGCGTAAAGGGGGGGCGTTGATGCCAGACGTATTCTCCAGGGCGCGTAACGCCGGGCGCGCCGTCCGAGGTTCGATTCTGCGGCGCGCAGGGGACTGACGCGCCCTGCCACAACGATGGTTCGAGGGGGGCGAGAGAGAAATCCGTTGCGCACCTTTGCGTCTTTTTGTGGCAAACAATCCGTGTCGATCCGTGCAATACCGGTTAAGAAAATAAAGACTGCCGTTTTCGCCAGGGCGAGGCGGTCGGAAGTGAGACACGGATTTTACAGATTCTCACGGATTCAATTAGTGTTAATCCGTGTAATTCGTGTCTATGGCTGAAGTCTTTTCCAAACGAAGGCTTTCTGAGGTGGTGTCGTGGATTCTTCGACGATTCTCCATTGAAGTGGGTTGTCGTGGGCGGTGTTGCTTGCTTCACGGTTGAAGGTTGAATGTTGCTGGTAGATGGATGGGCGAGGGAAACCGGACGATGCGGAGAGAGCATGCACTCGTCGGGCCGCAGGCTCGGCCTGCTCCCATCCGATTTCCAAAAGCTTGTCAGAAGCGCGGATGACGGGCACATTGTCAGGGCATGAAGACGATCCACGCGGTGTTCCAGAACGACGGGGAATGGTTCATTGCCCGCTGCCTCGATTTGCCGGTGACAACGCAGGGCAAAACGCTTGCCGCGGCCAAGAAGAATCTGCAGGAGGCAGTGGAGTTGTATCTGGAGACGTGGGGTAAGTCGAAGAAATTCCGTCCCGCCAGGGAGGTTTATCTGACCAGCATGGAAGTAAGCGGATGAGCCGGCATTTGCCAGCGGTGTCCGGCCGCGAGTTGGTTCGAGCGTTGCGGCGTGCGGGGTTTGTGCTGCTGCGTCAGAAAGGCAGTCATGTTTCCATGGAGAAACGCACCGGTGACGGTTACTGGCGAACGGTCGTGCCGATGCACCGCGAAATCCGCCCGGGCACGTTGAGCGACATCCTGAATCAGACGGGCTTGACGAAGGAAGAGTTGGCTGAGCTGTTGTGAATCGATTCGGCTTGGTCCTTTTCTCTTGAGCTGATTACGGCGAGACTGCGTAGAACAAAACGACACCTCGCTCTGATCACCAAAGTTGATGGTTGATGGCTGAAAGTTGAGAGAAGGGAAGCGATCGACGCGGAAACAGATCTTTGCGCTCTTTGAGTTCCTTTGCGGCAAATTGAATCCGTGTTCATCCACCCTCCGCAGGAGTGCTACGGAGGACGGGTCCGAGTCCATCCACCCTCAGCAGTATTGCTATGGAGGACGGGTCCGTGGTTGAACTGAAATGGCAGATGTGCAGGTGAACAAATTTGTATTTTTACGAGCTTGCCCGAACAAAATCAGACGCACGGAGTTCCCGCCAGCTTTTTCAATTTCCATTTTTATCTCGACGTAAGGCCGCGGAATGTTTAGGGCTTCAAGGGCGAAGCAGGGTATAGCTGAAAAGCCCAATGGATCGTCATTTATGAAAAAGGCATTACAAATTCTCGGATTAGTCAGTTCACTTGTTTTTGCGGGGCAGGCGAAGGCGGATACTGTGGTTACCGTGCGGAATGGAACGGGTAGCTACTCATCGAACCACCTCGCGTTCTATGATGCGAACGGGACGCATCTGGTCCTTGATGGAGTGCATGGTACTGCAACGATCACCTATCCTGACCAGACCGTGTTGACTTTCCCATATAGCCAGACGGTTTCCGGGCTGTCAGTGACAGGCTCGTGGAGTGGTGCGGACGAGTCGGGGTATCTCTACACCGCCACAGTTCAGGAAACGCTCGTGCAGACAAGGCACGGAGGTTCGGGAAGGGGTGGAGGGTACCGGACGATCACAGTTACCTCGCTCGCGGGCGGAGTAATTACTTATGACTATGCAGGGGCATACGCGCCGCCATTGGTCGCGCCAGTGGTAACGGGAGATTCGACACCAACCTCCGTGACGCTCACATGGACCGCAGCGAGCGGCGGCGTGCCTCCTTACACCTATTCCGTTTACGACCAGAACGGTACGGACGTGGCGGACACGGCGGGGCTTACGGCGACCGTCACTGGTCTTATGCCTGAAACTTCTTACGCGTATACGGTGGTAACAACCGATAGCGCGGGAAAGCAGATCAAGTCTGACCCTGTGACCGTTTATACGTTGAGTCCGACCTTGAATACGGTTTACACCTACAATCCAGCCGACAACACGGTGACGGCAACGTGGGACACAGACCCGACGGCTGTCAGTTATTCGGTGTTCTACTACGATTGGGCATTGGGGATGTGGGTGGACGGTGCGGATACGACAGGCACATCGGCCACGGTTTCGGGATGGAGCCCCAATGTCTATATTCCTTTCTACATCGCGGCGTATGACGTCAATGGCGTGGAAACGGACTACGATCAGCAGTCGGTTAGCGTCCAGGCTCCTCCGCCCCCGCCGGGAGACGAAGACGATTAAGTGAAATTTCACGCCGCTTCACGGTGCGATTGCATCCACGCGTGAGATGAATCGGAGACCCGTTGCGTTTGGGAGTTGAAGCGACCTGAAGGTTGCGCTCCGTTCGTATCCGCGTTCATCTGCGTCCATCCGTGGTTGAAATGTTTTTGCGGTCTTTGCGTTCTTTTGCGGCGGAGGTCTTTTTGCGCTCGGCGCTGCTTGGCTCCCGGAAATCACTGAGCTTGCCCTTCTTGAGGGAGCCATCCTTGAGCTTCAATGTGATCTCCGGCGGCCACCCGAATTTGGCTTCGAGCACGCTGTCCACCACGCCGGAATCAACTGTATGGAAACCCTGGCGAGCATTCAATGTCCGAATGGAGATACCGGTCGAGGGCGGCGGAACTATGCAAATCGAACAGGAACCAGCAGAGAGAACAGATGCCTGGTGCTGTTCGGGAGTTGAAGCGACCTGAACGTCGCGCTCCGATCGTATCCGCGTTCATCTGTGGTTGAGGGTTGAAAGTTGAAGGAAGAGGAATCGCGTCCTTGTCGTCAGCCTTTGGAAGGATTACTCTCTGGTCGTGCAGGCTTTCCTGCGGTGCCGCCAATGACTCACACTGAAATCGACCGTTGCAGCCTCGCGATGGACCGCGAGATCGCCCGGCGGCTGCGCGAAGATCCGGCACTGATCGAGGTTGCGCGTCGCAACCTGAAGCGGTGGCTGGGCCGGCCACGCCTGTCGGTTTCCATGAAGCGCTGTTACGACGAGTGGCAAACGATTCTTGACACGTATTCGCTCGAGCAACTGCTTCAATTGCTGAAGGACGAGGGCGAAGAAGCGCAGAGGTTGCGACAGAACAGCCCGTTTGTCGGGATTCTGTCGCCCCGGGAGGTGTGGGCGATCAAGGAGCGTTTCCGCAATGCGGCGTGAACAACTGGAGCACATCATCCGCGCGGCTTGTGCGATTACGGGCGCACCGGAAGTCGTTATCATCGGCAGTCAGGCGGTGCTGGGACAGCACCCGGAAGCGCCGCCGGAGTTGTGTGCTTCGATCGAGGCGGATGTGTTCACGTTGCGTGATCCGGCTGACGCCGATTTGATTGAAGGCAGCATCGGCGAGCGGTCGCCGTTCCACGTGCGGCTCATGTTCCAGGAACGGCGCTCGCGCGAGAGACGGTCTTTGCCCTTACCCCGAACCCTTCTCCCATCGGATGGGCGAGGGGAGCCAGGACGGCGCTCTTTGCTCAGGCGTTCACGCATGAGAAATGAATTACATCAACACTGCTGATTCGGGCACCAATTTCTTTCGTTCCGCCGGTGCTGAAGCGTGGCGCACGCCGAGCGATTGGCAGGTGGAGACTGTCGTGGAGGTTTATTTGGCCTGACGTATTCGAAGTTGAGTTCCCCGATCCCCCTGGATTGAACAGCGAAGGCGCGCAGTGCCACGCATTGCCAGGAAATTGCTGTTTGACGCTGCGCAGGTAAAGTAAAAAGCTACACGTGATCGACGCGAGGACAGCCTGTTCACGCGCGCCAACCACGATGAATCTCCTGCCCGTCATGGTTCGTGAATTGCGCGCACAATCGCGTCAAGCGATGACCTATTGGCTGCGCGCGGTCGGGATCGGGGCAATCCTGTGTGTGATGGCCCTGGTGGATCTGCAGGGAGCACCCTCGGAATTGGGAGGCCGTCTCTTCAACGCGTTGAACGCCACCTTATTTCTCTCGATCTGGATTTTCGTTCCGTTGCTCACTGCCGATACGATCAGCAGGGAAAAGAGGGAAGGGACGCTAGGCCTGCTTTTTTTGACTCCCTTGACGCCAATCGGCATCGTCTTTGGGAAAAGCCTCATTCACACGTTGCGTGCGATCACATTGTTTTTGGCGGTGCTACCGGCTCTGGCACTGCCGTTCCTGCTGGGGGGCCTGACCTGGAAGGACTGCGTCGTTTCGCTTCTCCTCAACAGCAGCGCCCTCGTGCTCGCGCTGGCGGCCGGGCTGCTCGCATCGACGCTGGCGACTGATTCGCGAGCGGCGCTGGCCCTGGCGTTGGCGCTTAGCTTTGGCTTTGCCTACCTGTTCATGTTTGTTCATTTCTACGGCTTTTACTCGACGCTGCCGAAATTTCTTAAGCTTCCATTTGCGCAGCCCTTTGGTTTCGATTGGTTTTTCCGAGAGAACCCCATTTCGCAACTCCAAATATTGATCGGCTTCAACACTGGTCTCGCTCATCCCGGCAGATATTATTATGGCTGGGGCCGCATGACACAGGCAGAAGGCTGGCGGTTCGTCTGGCTGAATTATCCTGTCCCATTCCACTTTGCCTGGCTCCGGAAGTTGGGCGGGCTCTGGCTCGAGTCACTCTTTAGCTTTGCCGCCATCGCAGCGTTGGTCTCCTGGCGTGTCCGCCGGATCTGGCGGCTTGACCCGCCATCGCTCGGGCGAGCTCAACTCCAGAAGCTTTTCTGTGCGCCGCGAATCTGGAAATCCTTCTTCCGCAGCAAAATGAGTGGCCTGCTCACGCGCAATCCCATCGGGTGGCTCCAACAATACTCCTGGAGCGCGCGCCTGGTGAAGTGGGGTTGGTGCCTTGGCATCCCTGCTCATGCTCGGTGTCGCTTTCACCGCTTCAGGAAGTTTTCGTCAGGAATGCCAAACCGGCGCGATGGAACTGATCCTGGTCACGCCCATGAAGGTGCCCCAAATTCTGCGCGGAAGAATCCGAGGCGTGTGGGGGCAGTTCCTGCCGGCAACGGTTGTCCTGACGCTGGCCTGGCTGTGGTTGCTGAAAGATGCTCCGCTCTTCGCCGGTCATGATTATAGTGCTGACACCGCCTACCGACAGGCATTGAGTTTCGTTCTGCCGCTTTTCTTCATGAGCAGCTTTTTCCTTCTGCCCGGGATTGGTCTCTTCTTCTCGATGCAACGGCTGCACTTTATCGGCGCATGGCTGTTGACCTGCGTGACCGGGTTGCTTGTTCCGGCGCTGAGTTACTGGTGGCTGAGACAAAGTCGGCTCTCCGCTGTCGCTACCTTGTTTGCAACGCAGTCTGTCTTGGCGCTCCTCAGCCGAATTCTGCTGAGACGGAACCTGACCGGGAGAAAGTTCGCTTTCGCTTCCGCGTGAAAACGGGCTCGAACCTGTCAAGCAACGCTCTGCGAGGGCCTGACGGCTTCGTTTGGACGTACTTGAAGAATGTCCTGTATTACTAACGACATCGCTCAGAGATGAACAGGATCAGTGGAACAAGAATCGTTTCGATATTCGCCCTGGCGGCGTTGCTCGGCGCGACGTTGCACGGTTCAGCCGCCACTGCGGCCACCAGCCTGCCGGCCCGCTACTTCGAACTACTGAACGCCGGCGCCGCGCGAGTCGAGGACCGCCTTGCGACCGGGTCGGCGGCGGATCTACAGACACTGGAATCGCCTGCAGGCTGGAAACATTTCCCTTCAGCGCTCCTGGTTGCGGCGGTGCTCTACGCACAATCGCATCCTTCCAACCCGCGGCACAGCGACGCGAAGCTGCTCTCGCTCGCGCAGCGGATTGGCGACCTGTTGGCGAGCGAACATGCGCAGGGCCGCTACACCACACGGCTCGACCACCATCGCGATACTTACATGTGGCTGGAAACTTATCGCTTGCTCGAACGTGACCTGGGCGAGGAGCACCGCGCCCGTTGGCGGCAAGCGCTACTGGACCTCTTGCAGAACCTCGCCGCGGACGTGGCCGAAAAGCAGGATTATCCGCGGTATGCGTCGCCTTTCATCAGTACCTCTCCGAATCACCTTTCGCTCTGGGCCTCGACGGTGTATCTCGGCGGAGCAGTTTTCGACAAACCGGAATGGGAACAACTGGGCAGACGCGTCCTGCACCGTTTCGCGACGGAGGAGCAGGCGCCGGATGGCTTTTGGGGCGAACACAGTCGCAACGGCCCGACGACCGGATACGACTATCTGACGGCTACGGCGGTTGCGCTCTACTACGAACACAGCCGCGACGCGGCGGCATTGGAAGCGCTCCGGCTCTCGACGGACTTCCACAAGTTCTTCACTTACCCGGACGGCACGCCGGTCGAGACCATCAATGATCGCAACCGTTACTGGAGCGTATCACCGTGGGGTCACTTCGGCTTTTCGCACTTTGCAGATGGACGGCGCTACGCGGAATTCCTGACGGCGCGGTTGCCGGCACAACCGAAGACAGGACTGGCAGTCCTGAACGAGCCGTCTCCGGGCGGCGCGGTGAGGACACCGCGCCCTACGGGCAACGAACTCGACGTGGAGTCGCTCGGGCGCATTGCACAGGATGCGCTCTACTTCCACGAAGGATCGAACGCGCCCATCCCGCAGGACCAGCCGCGTTACCATCATCAGATGTCCGTGCCGGCGGGCATTCGCAAGAGCGGGCCGTGGGTGACCTGCCTTTCGGGCCTGATCGCGACGCCCACGACGAGCCGTTGGTATCTCGACCGGCAGGGTCACTTGAGCGTGTTCCACGAAGAGTTTGGCCTGATCATCACGGGCGCGAACTCGAAGCATCAGCCTGAGTTGGCCACCTTCACCGAAAAAATCGGCGGCCATATCGTGTCCACACCCACCAGCAGCCGGCTCAAGATGGCCGACGATGCTGATCAACTGGCACTGGCCTACAATTCGTTCTTCGCCGTGCTGGAGGTCATGCCGGCTTCGGACAAACGGCAGGAATTTCGCTTCGTCATCACTCCCACCGGGCGGATGGCCGAAGCGGATTTGAATCTGCAACTCATCTTGAAGCCCGGCGAGGCGCTCGAAACTGCGGCGGGGCGAAAGGTCGTGCTTGACGAAAAACCGATTCGATGGAACGCCGAGGACATGGGTAACTGGATTGCGCATCACGGCTGGACGTTGAAGCTCCCGGATGGCGCGCGCCTGACGTGGCCGGTTTACCCTTTTAATCCGTATCGCGACGGACCCGAGACCGGCCTCGGCCACGCGGTCGCGACCATGTCCTTTGGACTAAAGGGGAAGCAGACGATCACACTCGCTGTGGAGGCAAACGAATGATCCGCCCGGACGTCTTTACGGCCGCGTCAGCAAAGCGACGGCTTCCTTTGGTGGCGGCGAACCTCGCGCTGGTCGCGTTCGTGGCCACGACGCCGTTCGCACGTGCCGCGACTCCGAACCAGGTGCTCGCGGGGCTGCGCGACTTTTTCACCCGGACCGCGCGCGCCGATGGCTCGTTCGCCCCTGGCATAGACCCGCGTTATCGCGGGATGTCGGACAGCGCGTACAGCGACCTGGCGGCGGTGACGTACGCGGTGACGCTGCACAGGACTTTCGGCTGGAAACTGCCGCACGAGGAGGCGACGCGACGTTTCCTGCTCTCGCGCCAGCACCCCAACGGCGATTTTTTCAACGTGGCCGGGACGGTGGACCCGGGGTCGGCCGAGGGCCGCGTCTATAACACCACGCAAGGCATCGTCGCGTTGCGCGCCCTGGGGGCCAAACCGCGTTATGATCCGCTGCGGGTCTTTGAAGAAATTGGGGACTACAAAACTTTGCCGGCGTATTTTACGAACTTTTTTCCCCTCGCGTACCTCGCATATGGACAGCCGATTCCCGCCGAGGCGGATCGGCGGATTCGAGCAACCATGCGGCAGGGGCCCGACGGATATTTGAACGATCACATCGCGGCCACCTTTCATGCGGCGCACTATTATCGGCTGGTGGGCGAGCCGACGCCGATGGCGGACCGAATCGTGGAACGCGCGCTGCACGATCAGAAACCCGACGGCAGTTGGTTGCTCAACCTCCCCTCGCGGGATCGGCACGCTACGTTTGACGCCGTGTTCACTCTGCGACAACTCGGACACGGGCGCGCTGAATGTCAGGCGGCCATCGAAAGGGCGGCGCGTTGGGCGCTCGCGTGCCGTAATCCCGACGGTGGTTTCGGCCATTTTCCTGGCTCGCCGTCGGATGCGGACGCGAATTATTTCCAGATCGGCGTACTGGTCATGGCGGGGTTCGTCAAACCTGCGGACCCGCTGCCGCCGGATGCGCATCTGTTGTCGTGGGGACACCTGATGCCGGTGGCAGGGTTGAATCGTTGAATCGTTGAATCGTTGAATCGTTGAATCGTTAAATCGTTGAATCGTTAAATCGTTGAATCGTTAGGATTCTCTTCAAGGCCTGAAATTGCCGCCCGGCTGCTTCCACACTTCGGGCGCTTCGGGCAGACTGCCGGCTTGGGCGAATTGGTTGGGCGCGCGCTGCAGTCGGTAAATGCGCGCGGCATAGTCGAATGTTTCCGGAGGTTTCGTCAGCGAAACCAAACGGCGTGGCGCGAGTGCGCCGGCCACTTCGGGGATGTCCGTCAGGCGCAGAACGTTGAGCAGCGCGGGCCTCTGCCAGTGCGACGCAGGCGGGTCGTTCAGGATGACTTCCTTGACTCGTTCGTCGAACAGCGCGGCGTACAACGCGAGGATTCCCATTTCTCCTTTGCCATAAAGGGAAATGGATGAGGCAGGGAGTTTTTCTTCACCCACGATCCAATTCACCGAGCGCAAAATGTCCCAGACCTGCATCGCCGCGATGGTGCGACCTGCCCAGACGGCGGTGCGCTCGACATCGGTGTACTCGGCGGCGCTCATCGGTTGCTCGGTGAAACGCGGATTCAGAATCAGCACGTTCCAATGCCCCAGCAACGGCAGCAATTCGTCCATGTCCGAAGAGTAGAATGAATCACCGGCGCGTTTCACGTAGATGAGCAGGGCCGCGTCGGCGGCGCCATGTTTCGGGGTGAAAAGTTGCGCGCGGACTCGCACGCCCTTCTCGGTTTGGAACGACACTTCTTTGTAGTCGGCATACCCGTAGCGCACCGCCCAGCTTCCGGTGCTCTTCGACGTTTTGGATTCAAAGGAAATTTTCTGTGCCGGAAACCAGCGGAAGACTTTCTCCTTGAGTTGCGTCATCAGGTCCGCGCGGCGTCGTTCCCACCCGGTCCTCGAAGCCGGATTCTTGAGCGGCGCTTGAGCGTTGAACTGGTTCTGTATTTTATAGTTGGTGCAGTCCGCGGGGAGTTTGACCAGGCAAGCCAGGTCTTCCGCGGTCTCCTTCGGCGGACTGTTGGTCTCTTCGGGCAGCGGCGTCGCGTCGCCTTTGAGCCAGCGCTGCATCCACTGTCGGGCCTCCCGGAGGAACAGCGGCGGATCGCTGTGCTCAACGTTGTCGTCCACCTCGCGGATCCGATCCGAGCCGGCGCCGGCGTACAGATCATAAACCTTTTTCGCGCGATGAAACGCTTCATGGTATCCGTCGGGCGGAAAAATAGAATCTTTCTGTCCGCTCAGGATGAGCAACGGTCGAGGCGCGATGAGGGCGCCCACAATCGGGAAATCGCACAAGTAAGTATTGTGATAGTAGATACAATCGCATTGCCCGCGCGCCAGCCAGTGCTCCGCCTGTGAACCGAACGTGAACGTGGAACAAACCGGCGCCGCGGCGCTGATGCGTTCGTCCACTGCCGCCGTGTACCAGGTCATCGCGCCGCCGCCGGAAATGCCGGTCAATCCGATGCGCTGTTTGTCCACCTCAGGCCGTGTTGCCAGATAGTCCAGCGCGCGGATGGCATTCCACACCTCCACCCCGGCAGGGGTGTAGCCCAGCGAGAGCCAATGCCACATATTCAGGTCGTGCGTGCCATGATGAATGCCCGCCACCTCGCCGAACTCCAGCGTGTCGAGAACCAGACAGGCGAATCCATGCGACGCGAACCAGATGGCGCGGTCCTGATACTGAAACTTGGCGCCCAGCGGATGCGGCGAATGCCCGCAAAGATACAGGATGGTCGGCAACGGTTTCGTGGCGCTTTTGGGCACGTAAAAATTTCCCGTGACGTAAAGCCCCGGCAGGCTCTGGAAAACCAGCTTTCCGATGCGATAAGTGTCGCGTTCGAGCTGGCCGGTGATTTGCGGCTTCAACGCAGTGCGCGCCGGCAGCGGATCCAAACCCAGCATTTCGAGCAATTGCCGTCGCAGCTCCGGCCTCTGTTTCTTCCAATCGTCCAGCGTTTGAATGTCGCTGAGGCATTGCGATGACATATCCGCGGCGAGTCCCTTCAGTTGATTCGTTGCCATCTCATGCCGTTGCGCGGCGGTCTCCTGTGCGCGGACGCTGAACGATAGAAGCAACAAGATGACACACGCGGCGTAACTCGTTTTTGTTTTCATACGATAGGATGAAAATCATAAACGTCCGCCGGCCGGTGTCACTGGTTTTGAGCGTCACCGCGCGGATTGGACCGACTGCGCGACTTGCTCCGGTGTTCCCATAGGACTAGCGGCCCGGGCTGTTCACGCGAATGCTCCACAACATCGAGCCCGCCGTGATATAGAGCGTTTTCAAATCTTCGCCGCCGAACGCGCAGTTGGTGACTTCATCCATCGGCACAGGAACAAAGTCGAGCAACTCGCCTTCGGAGGACAGGATATAGATGCCGGCTTTGTAGGGCTCGACGGTTTCGAACGGTGGATTGGCCCTGTTCAGGCCGGCGGCAACAAACAAGCGATTGTTCCGGTCCATCTTGAAGCCATCGGGGCCGCGGCTGGTTTTCCAATCGAAAATCAATTTCCGGCTGCGCCGCTTCAGGGTGCCGTCCGGACTCAACTCGAAGCGCCACAGTTTGCGCGCGCCGCCGATGGTGTTGTTGTTATTGTCGGCGATGAAGAGGTGCTTGTCGTCGGGCGAGACAAGAATGCCATTGGGGCGGTCCACCTCAGTCCCTGTGATTCGCTGCACTTTTCCGGGCGCGTCGATGCGATAAACGCCTTCGACCAGGTTGCCCTTCTCATCGCGCAGCTCCATTGTGTCGCGCGGGCCATAGCGCGGGTCAGTGAAATAAATGCGGCCCTTCGAATCGATAGTCAGGTCATTCGGCGAGTTGAACTTCATTCCGTCGTACGAATCGGCGAGGACCGTCGTCGCACGGTCGGGTTCCGTGCGGGTCGCGCGGCGATTCGCCGCTTCGCAAACCACGAGCCTGCCCTGGTGATCGAAAAGCAGTCCATTCGCGCCGCCGGAAGGTTCGCGGAAGAGATGCGATGTGCCGGCCGTGTCGAATCGCGTGATGCGATCGCCGCCAGTGAAATACAGATCGCGCGAAGGCGCGTGCCACGCCGGTCCTTCGCCGGCGCGATTGGCATTCAATTGTTTCGGCCTCTCACCGCGCGCGATGGGCGAGTTCTCCGCGGCGAACGCCGTCCGCGTCAACGGAAAACCTCCCAGCATCACCAGTAGCACCAATTGCTCTATGCTGATCCTGACCAGTGTTCTCATGTCACAGAAATACCCATACAGCGTTCCGCTGTCCTCTCACCCGGCCTTCGCCTCCCCATGAACCTCGTAGCCGCCGACGTGAGTCGGCGCATTTGTTTGTTTTCGAGGCAAGGATTAGCGCCGACTCACATCGGCGGCTACGGTTCAGGGGTTTAATGCGCGAAATTTTTCGGGGAAATCTCTCCCCATCCGATGGGGAGAGGGCAGGGTGAGGGGCGCTGCTTCCCCTCTCTCCAGCTCTCTCCCCGCTCGTTCCTCGCGGGGCGAGAACGTCCCGAACTTCGAACGCGCATTGTTCCCTTGAATCCCGAGACGCCCCCTCACCCGGCCTCCGGCCACCCTCTCCCCCGGTGGGGGAGAGGGAAGGGGTGAGGGAGTTCATGGAGAGCCTCCACGACTTTTCTGTCGCGCATTGGGACCATGGACCGCTGCGCCTCAGAGAGGCGCGGTCCGGACCGCGGGTCTGCGACCCGCAGCCTGCTCGGTTCATGGAAAGAGGGGAAAACGCCCTCGGCGTTTTTCATGACGAACAGTTATTGGTCTGTCACATGCCGTAACGCGCGACCGGGTCGCGCCCCGGTATGTTTGCCCTTGGCGATGACGATCCGGCCATTGACGATAACGTACTCAACGCCTTCGCTGTATTGGAACGGCTCCTCGTACGTCGAACGATCGCTTACTCGCTTCTCGTCGAAGATCGTGATGTCCGCAAATAACTCCGCTTGCAGGCGGCCGCGGTCGCGAATTCCGATTTTCGCGGCGTTGAGCGAAGTCATTTTGCGCACGGCATCTTCGAGCCGGAGCAAACCGCGCTCGCGCACGTACACGCCCAACACGCGCGGGAACGTGCCGAAGCTGCGCGGGTGCGGATTGCCGCGCCGCAGCGGCCCTTCCGTTGCCAGCGCGGAACCGTCCGAGCCGATCGAGCACCACGGCTGGCTCAACGCGAGGTTCATGTCTTCCTCCGTGTGGTGCGCATAGACCGTGCTCACCGATCCGTTCTGTTCGATAAGCAGATCGAACAAAACGTCGAGCGGATCGGGTGGCGGCGATTTGCCTTCGCTCTTCATGGCAATCACGCGATCCATCGTGAGACCCTTGTAGGGACTGTCGGCGCTGATGAGCATGCGGCGCCAATCGCCCCCCACCGCGGTGTAATGATTGTACCAACCGGCGACGCCGTTGCGAATGTCGTGCTTCAGGCGCTTGCGCTGCTCCGGGTCTTTCAGTCGCGCCAGCAGCTTGGACCGGCCTCCTTCGTGCGCCCATGGCGGAATGATGCTGACAAGATCATTGTTGCCGCGCGTGTAAGGATAAACGTTTGCCTGCACATTCACGCCGCGCCGCCGCGCCTCTTCAATCAGCGCCACGACCTCGTTCATGCGGCCCCAATATTTCTCGTCCGCGATCTTCAGATGAAGGATGTCCACCGGAACACCCGCGCGCTCGCCGATCCGGATCGCTTCTTTGACGGAGTCGAACACGCCAATTCCCTCGTCACGCATGTGCGTGGAATAAATGCCGCCGTGTTCGCGCACGACTTTGCACAGCTCGACCAGGTCGTCAGTGGTGGCGAGTGAACTGGGCGGCATCATCAGCGCGGTCGAGAGGCCGAACGCGCCGTCGTTCATCGCCTCGGCGACGAGGTCCTTCATCCGCTGCAACTCGCCGGGGCCGGGCCGGTCGAAGGACGACCCCATCACGCATTCCCAGACCGTTCCTTCGCCGACGTAAGAAGCGACGTTGACTGAAATGCCCGCGCGTTCGACCGCGGCGAAATAGTCGCGCAACGCGCGAATCTCGAGCGGTTCGTTCTTCACCGAAACAGATCGCGGCTTGAGTTTGCCTTTGAACGGCCCGGCGGAACTCGATTCACCGATGACTTCCGTCGTGACGCCCTGGCGGATCTTGCTTTGCGCGTTTCCGTCTTCGAGCAGCGTCCAGTCCGAGTGCGAATGCATGTCGATGAACCCCGGCGAGACCACCAGACCGGCGGCATCAATCACCCGCTTTGCATCGCCCGCGACGCGTCCGAGGGCGACGATTCGATCTCCTTTGACAGCCACGTCGCTGTAGAACCACGGGTTGCCCGAGCCATCAACGATTTTTCCGCCGCGGATGATGAGGTCGTAGTCCGGCCCGGCAGCGTCAACCCACGTGACGCCGAGGAGAACGAGGGCGCAAAACAATAACCAGGATTGAAACCGGCTTTTCATTGAATTGCGGTACAACCTGCGCCGCAAGCCGCTCGTTTGGCAAGCGCCGGCTTGGTCCGGCAGTGTCCTGGTTGAATGGACCGCGCTGGCCGCTGCGCCCGGCATGGGGCCTGTGCGGCTCAGCGCGGCGAACCCGCGCTATTTCACTGACGCCGGCGGCAAAGCTATCCTGCTGACTGGTTCCCATACCTGGGGAAATCTATACGTATGAACACCACATTGTCGTCACTCAAAACGCCCTCGCCGACAGCACCTACCTCGACTATGTCAATTTCCTCTACGAGGACCGTCTCGCCACACTCACGTCGGACGATTCGCAACGCGCTTTCCAGGATTACATCACCGATGCTCAGAAGCGTTTACAGCACGACCAGTTCAGGCGGTTGGGCGAGGAGACACGCACTCTGACACCTAACTGAAGGGCGCCCATTTGCTTGACTTCCGATGCGTGTCTTTTGTACAAACCAGAGTCAGTCGCGGGGTTCGTTCCCAGTGAGGTTCTAGCTCAGAGCCGTTTTGTGACACGGGACGTCCAGTCTTTTGGCCGCCGCTTCGACAGTCTGTTTGGTTGCCGCGGGGGATTTGTCTTTCTCATCTGGCTTGGAGTTGTGAGCGAGGCGTCGGCGCTGCCTCAAAAACTGGGGGATCTGGACCAGGACGGTCAAGCGACCGTGCTGGATATCGTGCGGCTGGTCAATCACATCCGGGGGACCGTTCCGCTGCCGGCCGACCTGTTGGCCTTCGGCGACCTGAATCAGGATGGCTCGATCAATGAGCAGGACGTCGATCTTCTGGCTCAGACGGTTCTGGGACTGGCGCCGTTGGTGGACTTTCCTTACTTCGCGATACGAGGAGCGCCTCCCGCCGGTAACGTGGTACAGGGCGATGCGGTCTCCTTCGCAGTCAGCATCGAGGGCAACGGTATTTTCGACGGGCTGGTGACGCTGAGTCTGGACGCGCTGCCCAACGGGCTGTCGGCCAAGTTCGACCAACAGATGGTCGCGCCGGGCGGTTCGGCTTCGCTGACCTTGAGCGCTGCTTCGTCGCTGGCGCCCGGAGCGCTGACCATCAATGTCCGGGGTGCGGCGTCGGCCGGTGCGGGGACGATCAGCCGGGCAATTGCCCTGACCCTGAATGTTATTCCCAGCAACGTGACCACGGTCAGCGGGCGGGTGCTCAGTTCGGACGATATCGAACAGCCCGTGGCGGGGCAGGTCTCTAAGGTGGATGGCAGCACGGCAAAGATTCCTGCCCGGGTGTTTCCTTCTTTGGGGGAAGCGCTCGATGTGTCGGCCAACGCCGCCAACCGGTTTGTATTTAATATTCATTTGCCGGCGATCGATGTTGAGCGCGCACAGAGTTTTCAGTCTTCGGCTCCTCAAGACCAAATGCTGAGCACGCCACGGATTCCTGATTTGGAGGTGATGATTCCCGCCGGCACCGAATTGAGGAAACCGGACGGCACGCTGGTGACGGCGGTGTCGATGACGCCGATTATGCCCGATCGGGCTCCGGGGCCGCTGCCTGCGGGTATCGTGATTCCAATGCTGTTGACGATCCAGCCGGCGACCGCGCTACCCAGCCAGCCGATTCCCGTGATCTTTCCCAACCTGACGGGAGCGCTGCCGGGGACGAAGATGAATCTGTACAACTACAGCGAATCGCTGGGCCAATTCTACGTCTATGGCACCGGCACGGTCAGCAGCGACGGGCGGCAGGTGATGCCCGACCTTGATCCGAGCACGGGGCGACCCTTCGGGCTGCCCCGCTTCTCCTGGCACTTTCCGGCGCCACCGCCACCAACTCCTTCACCGCCGCCCGATGGAGAGGATTGTCCGGTCAATGACCCGGTGGACCCCGCGACGGGCATCTTCGAGGTTCGCTGGAATGATGTGGTGATCGGCGGCAATCCGCCTCTGATGTTGACCCGGATGTACCGCACGATGGAG
The DNA here is from genome assembly GCA_003219345.1 of Verrucomicrobiota bacterium. Taxonomy (GTDB): domain Bacteria; phylum Verrucomicrobiota; class Verrucomicrobiia; order Limisphaerales; family AV2; genus AV2. Next base: position 1,515 of record QHOP01000126.1, on the reverse strand, counting down.
CCGCGGCTGGGAGCTTTTGGGGTGGGCTCAAGCCATAATTTCGACTACAGCCTGGGGGGGACCTCCAGCCGCGAGGTGTTCCTGCTGATCATTCCCCAGAATCGTCAGTTTCAGTTCCGTCGGCAAGCCGATGGCAGTTTCGTCAACGTGACGGAGCCGTTCCTGCGCGGGGCGCGGTTGAGCGGCTCATTCAGTGAAGGCTTTTTTCTCCAGTTCCGGGAGGGGGAGGTCCAGCGTTTTGACTCCAATGGAAGGTTGATCGAGTGGAGCGATCGTAATAATCGGAAGCTGACGATTTCCCGAGAGGCGGGCGGGGAGATGACGGCCATTACGGATCCTGCCGGACGCCAGCTTCTGTTTAGTTATGAGGCCAGTGGTCTGGTGTCGTTCATCACCGACCCGCTCGGCCGGACGGAGCACTATGCGTATAATAGCGATCATGCCCTGGTCTCCGTCACCGACGCGGCCGGCAATGTGACCCGCTATACCTATGATGGGGGCGGTCGGCTCAGTTCGATCATCAACGCGCTGGGGGTAACGGTGGTCAGCAACGAATATGACACTCAGGACAGGGTCATCCGACAGGTCAATGCCGACGGCGGCGTATATCGGTACGAGTACACCTTGAGCGGCGGGTTGATTAGCGAGGCCAGGCTCACCGATCCCGGCGGCGGGGAGAGCCGGTTTCGCTTCAACTGCAACAAGTACATCATCGGCATGACCGACGCCCTGGGGCGGAGGACGATCCATAACCGGATGATCGGCATGAACATTCTGGAATCGAGCGTGGACGTCCTCGGTCAAATTTCCAGACTTACTTACGATGCAAACGGCAATCTCACCAGCTACATCGGGGATACCGGGCGATTGGTTCAATTTGTCCATGATCCCACGCTGAATCTGCCCACCCAGTTCACCGATGAAAGCGGGCGGACCACGCGCTATCAATATGACAGCCGAGGGAACCTGACCCGAATCATTCCGCCCTCGGGCAATGCCATCGCCCAGGAATTTGACCAGGCCGGAAATCTCGTCACCCTTCGAGATTCTCTGGGCCAGGTCACTCGATTCGAATACGACGTCTTCGGCAACCAAACGGCAAAGATCGATCCACTGGGCAACCGGACGACGTTCGTTTACGACGTTGTTTCCCGACTCGTCTCTGGGACCGACCCGCTGGGTACCACCTCCACTCGAACGTATGATGCGCTGGATGGACTGATCGAAGCCGTCGATTCGCTCGGGGGCAGGATCCGGTATCGCTACGACCTGGCGGGCCGCTTGACAAATATTACGAATCAGAACGGACAAGTGTTGAGCTTCGCCTACGACACTGCGGATCGGGTGATTCGACAAACGGACCCGCTCGGACGGAGTGAAGTCCTCGAATATGACCTCAACGGAAACATCACCCGCTACCTTGACCAAAGAGGTATGTCCAGGGAGTTCTCGTATGACGCGTCTGGTCGATTGGTCAAAGAGAATTACTCGGACAACAGCACGGTCACTATTGTT
>QHOP01000125.1:4937-13608 GCA_003219345.1 Verrucomicrobiota bacterium | reverse complement strand
AGGCATTGGGTCACAACAGCAAGGCCATCCACCGCGCCTACGCGCGCAACGCGCAGGTTGAACTGCCGGCGCTGGGTGAATACGAACGGCGTCGGGCGACGTTCGCGAAAGGAATGGAACCTGTGGCGCGGGTCATCAACGCATAAGGAGACGCCATGCACAACGACCCCATCTACCTGCTGGAGGCTGTGTATCATTTTTAGAGAGAGTTTTCATAGAACTTACTAATCGAAATTGAATTGGGTTTGAAAAATTGCGCGCTTTATTGGTTCCGATAACGGACGATCATCTGGTGAACAACTTTTGTAATTTGGAGTAGGCCATGGAGTTTTCGAAGATCAGCTTTGAATCTCCGGTCGCGAGAAAGCCCTTCGCCAATTCTGCAACACGATTCCAAATCATTTGAGGAATACCGGTGCCGGAGCTTAACCGATGCACGCCAAGCTTCGCCAATTCCTTTGTCGATGGGAGGCCTGGGTATGCCATGACGTTGACTGGCAATTTGATTTCCGAAACAACAGCCTTGATGGCCGCAGGCTCACATAAACCTGGAACAAAAATTCCATCGGCTCCAGCGTCACGGTAACGTGCGGCACGGTCGATGGTCTCTCCTACGCGACTTTCGGGACTGCCGATTTCTTGCAAATAAACATCGGTGCGCGCATTGATGAATAAATTTATCCCAACGCTCTCAGCCGCCTTTCGAGCCTTCTCGATTTTCTTTGCTAAAAGTTCTGGCGTGCCTTCAGCGTCCTCGATGTTGATGCCTACGGCCCCGGCATCGATGATGGGCTTCAAATTCTCGCCAACTTTAGAAGGATTCGTTGTGTAAGCGCCCTCGAAATCCACCGAAAGCGGAATACGAATGACACCCGCTATTCTCGCCGTGAGGTCGGCAAGCATCCGCGGAGGTAGCGCGTCACCATCGGGATAACCGAGTGCCCAGGCCACCCCCGCACTTGAAGTGGCGATTGCCTTTGCGCCTGCATCTTCAATCAGTTTTGCGCTGCCTGCGTCCCAGGCATTCGGGAGAATTAAGATTTCCGTTTGTCGGTGAAGGCCATGAAAGATTTTGGCAAGATTTGGCATAGGGTTATCGCGTTTGAATTGTATTTTTCACGTAAGCAACTAATCATAAAGCATCGGTTTTGAGAAATTGCGTGTTTTAATCGCCCCGATAACGGATGCTCATAATGATGCCCTGTCCCGATATAGACCTCGATCTGATCCGCTGTTTCCTGACGGTTGTCGAAAGCGGGGGTTTCACGCAGGCGTCAAAACGGCTGCATGTCACGCAGTCTGGAATTACTCTTAAAATCCAGCGTCTTCAGGAACAGATGAAGTGCCGCCTGTTCCGACGAACGGTCAAGCCTCTCGAACTCAGTCACGAGGGAGAGATTGTTCTTGGCTATGCGCGTCGACTCTTGGATTTGAACCAAGAAATGGTCGAACGGGTCGCTAAGCCAAAGAAAGATGTTGCTCTCCGGTTGGGAGTTGTCGACCATTTTGGACCTCAACTGCTTCCGATGTGGCTCGCCGAATTCAGAGAGTCTTTTCCGAACGTGAAGATCGTTTCGGATATTGGCGTGACCCATGAACTCCTGAAGGATTTAGAGGACGACAAATTTGACCTCGTCATCGCCTCGGCTGGCTACACGGCGATGGGCGAATACAAACTTGCCCCTTCGATTCAAGAAACCCACCTGCAAAAGGAAGCGATGATTTGGGTGCAGTCCGAGAGCTCCAAGATTGATCCGTCAAAAGATCCGTTGCCTCTAGTCATGTTTGGTCCTAAATGCCGTTTCCGGCCGATTGCTCTCGAAGCGCTGCAGAAAGCTGGTCGTACTTGGCAGATCGTATACGTCGGCGGAAGCCTAAATTCAGTCCAGACCGGAGTACAGGCCGATCTTGGCTTATCCGTTTTATCTCCTCTTTCGTTAACGCAAGGCATCGTAATTGCCGGCAACAGTTCCGGTCTGCCAACGCTGCCAACCGCAGACCTCGCGATTTACAGTCGGGGAACGCCGAGCCACTTGATGGTTCCACGGCTTACCGCCTTTCTGGTAGAATCAGTCGCAGCATGGGAAGCCGATTATCGGAGTTCCGGGCCTGCCAGAGTTCCCGGCAGCGTCAAATTGGGAGAAGACCGTTTTTCATCATCGCCGCGAGGCGTAATGAACAAAAAACAAAAAGCGACAAAGTTGTGAGACGCAACGAAGCGTTTCTAAAATGCGTCGTCAGCGTTCAGTTTAACTACATCCAAAGCCGAGCGAGCGAAAGTCGAAGGATTTTGCTCTTTATTCTTAAATTCCGTGGCCAACAGATCGACGTCGTTTCGGCGCAACCTTCGGGTGTAAATTCGCCAAGTGTTTTTCGTTTCGTCGAGAAGCGCAGAAGCATCGTCGCGTTATCCGGTTGCGGTCGCATTCGTCGGACAGTCGGCTCGGCAGTTTCGGTCGGACTGTCGGTTGAACCGATTGCGCTTCGATTCCGGTTATTGCCTGGATTTTGAGCGGCGGTTTGCGGCGAAAACCCCGACATCACCCGCACATCGCAACCGGTATCGCCATCGTGATACAGTCATCGACACGTCAACCGCCACCACCTCCACTGATCATTCTGCACGATTTGATTCATCGCGGGGCGATGACGATGGATGGTTTGAATAACGGACCCAATTCTTTTAGGTGCGAAATTGTGCTGCGGGTGAATTGTAGAATAATGATGCCAGGCGACCCCACTGGGGCCAGGCTATACGCCTATGCTTCGTGATTGCCGGACTACGGAACGGGCGTGACCGTGTGCGATATTCTGCTTCTGACGCATCTTTTCCGCCCGACGGGTCCCTCTTCTCGACCTGGTCATAATCACTGCCGCTCGCTTGCCCCAGCGCCGCTCTATAAGACGGTAGAACCAGTCGTTTTTATATCGCTCGGCCAGCAAGTCCATCACCGAGGGCCGGTCCCCTTTGCGCGTGATATTCTCGCGCAATTGCTCCTTGTCCGGTGTGAAAATGCGGATGCCGCGCCGTCCACGTGAAATGCTGACGTACCATTGCTGCGCATTTGTGGCCGGCTTGACCGTCGAGTCGGAGAACAAAACGTAGTCCACGGTCTTGCCTTGCGAACCGTAGGACGTGACTGCATAGCCGGGCAGAAATTCCCGATAACCGGAATCCAGCACACGGCCATCCGTCAGCTTGATAGTCCCGTCCGGGCGAACCGATTTCACCGTGACCAATTCGCCATTGGTAACGCGATCACCAGAAGCCAGTTTGCGATTGGCCTTCAGATGCAGCCGATCGTTTTCGGCAATTTGAGTCTCATGCGGACGACAGACGGTAATTTTGTCGAGCACCTTGTCCGTGACCGTTACGAATCGCCCGTCCACTTCCACCAACACGCCGGCCTTGACGATGCAGCCCAATTTCCCTTTTGCACCGGCTTCGGCTTCGCGCACCTTCTGATTAAAAACAACCACCGCATCCGCCGGGTAAAATCGTTCGTCCCGTTTCTGTGCCCTGGTTAGATCAATCTTTTCGAGTGTTTGAACCGTCACATCGTTCGCGCCGATCAACCCATTTGATTTGAGTTTGTCACGAACCTGTTCGTTGACGCGATGGACTTCGGCCCAGGTCTGTGAGATTACCACGGCTGAGACGTTTTTCTCTGCCAGTCGGAGATATTCGGTTGCCAGTTCTTCCGCTTGATTGCTCAAACTGCACGACACCCCCGCTCCCATTTTGTCCAGTTGTGAAAACGACTCATCGAGTTTGCCGGACGCGGCCAATTTGACCGCCTGCCGGTATTGCTTGATATGCTCGCGCTCGTCCAAGGTTTGACCGCGTGCCGGGTCTTGCCGGCGAATCTTGTGCAGCTCGGCCGGCTTCACTCCGGCATGGCGTTCGATGGCAAGCAGAGCATCCGAGGCCTCAACCGCCCCATGCTGGCGCGTGTCGCCCGACAGAATCAGCCGCGCATTCCGCTCTCGCACCAGCCGGATCAGTTCAAGCATTTGCTTCCCGCCAATCTGACCAGCCTCGTCCACGATAACGGCCGCGCCTTCAGCCAATTCACGTTTGGCCAAAAAACTAGCCACGGTTGTGGGTGACGGAAAACCCGCCCGCTCCATGTCCACCACCTGCTGTCGTTGCGGGGCCAGGACAACCGCATTCCTTCCGCCGTCGCGGACCTGCTCAACCAGCTCGCGCAGGACGAAACTTTTTCCAGTGCCGGCACCCCCACGAAAAACCGACACGCGGTTGATGTTGGAAACCAGCGCATCCAGCGCCTGGCGTTGTTCCTCATCCAATTGCGGATTGAAAGGACGCGGATGTCCGACCAGAGGATGACAGTCGCCAAGACCCTCCTTTGCGGTCTGGACAATTTCCCATTCACGCAGGAGGTGCTCCCGTGTCGTCACCTTGCCGGGGTGTTCATCAAAGCGGTGATAATTGCGCCGGCTCGTAACGGCTTGAATGTCCGCAATCGTGACCTCCCGGCCTCTGGCATATTCCAGTGCGTGACGCCATAGCTCATGCTCGTGAACGACCGACCGGCGCTCAAACAGATGTTCTTCGGCCCAGGTGACAGCTTTCTCAGCGAGATTTTCCTCGGCCGCAGAAGCCGGACACGAATTGACAGTGAGCTTTCGGAGCGACTCGTTTTCCTGCGAAGTCATTTGGCCGTGCCACAGCGCCTGCAGCGTTTCCAGACCGATGTCCCGAATCTTCCTTCCGCGTTCCCTGTGCGCGATGTTTTCACGTATCGCTGCAATGTTGCCCTCAGCCTTTTCCGGTTCCCGTGCCAGCAGTTCCCGCGTTTTCTGGTCAATCTCTTCGCGCCGCTTGGAAAACCTTTTGATCAACTCGGGCGAGATCCCTTTGATTTCAAAATCGCCACGCGGCCTGTTCTCAATCTGATAACCGAACTTCACCAATGCGCGCGTCAGTTCGTGATAATAGGCATTTTCCACGAACTTTTGCGCCGCGAGCATTTCGTGATTTTGAAGTGCTTTCCATTTTTTCTCGACCTGGTCGAACGTGGCGTTGAACAGGATGCAGTGACTGTGCAGGTGCGGGTCTAACGCCCGCGAAGTCTCGTGCTGGAATACCGCCGCCACGATGTTGCCGGTGAGCCGGTCGGTGCATTCCCCTTTCTTGCGCACCCGTGTCGCTGCGAACGATTGTAACTGGCGCAGTGCCTCGTTCACCGCCTGTTCATGGGCTTCCACGATTCGGGGATTATCGCCCACCATTGCCGCGACGGAAACCGACTTGGGCGGTGAAAATGTGAAATCGTAAAAAACCCGGCGGTTGCTGCTCGCATGTTCCAGCCCATCATGCCCGATGTCCGTGCGCATGGTGTTCTGGCGCATCGTCAATTTTTCGCCCGTATGCGGATGAAGATTTTCGCACAGCCGCACAAACTCATCCAGGTGGGTCACGCCGCCCAATCCCAGGTCTTCCGCTCCCTGACCAAACCAATGTCCCAACACTTGCTGGCCTTCGGTGTAATAATCGCCGATGGACAGATGCTCTTTGAAGTACTGTTGGGCATCTTTCAGGCTGCATTGTTGTTTTATGGCCAGCATTTCAAACGAAGCGAGTTGAGGCCCGAGCGCTATTCTTTCGTCGTCAAAGCCATCCGGTTCGAGCATTTGGATTTGCGGGCGTTTTTATCCTGCCAATGCTGGCTGATGAATTGCGTGGCTCGTGACAGCCATTGCTCGTCTTGCCGCAATTCGGCCAGTTTCACGGCGGCGAAATATTTGTCGCTATTTGATTTTGGACGGCCCAGCGGCTTTAGCAGGCCGGCTTTGATCAGCAGCGTGATGTGGTCGGGTTCGAAGCCAAGATAATCGGCGGCCTGTGTCCGGCTCATTCGAGCGGGCAACGTCAGCAGGCTCAACAAGCTTTTGCAGTCACTATTCATGCGAAGATTTTCACGAATTTCGGAGCAACAAAGATGTATCAGCTACACATTCTGCATTCGCCGGGATGATAAGCTCGTTGGATTTGGCGCTTTGACTGGCCGGCTTTCCTGCGTGCCTCGGAAACCAGCCAGACAAATCGCCTCTTGGGAAACCTATCCGGTTGACGCACTCAGCGACCGTTCCTGAACCGCGCTCCACTGCGCCGTCGTCGTTCATGCCACTTCCGACCCGCTCCGTTTCGCTTCAGGTTCAGGAACGCTCTTTCAGTGCGTTGAATCCATTGCAGCGATGACGAAGAACATCGCAATTGCGAATGCTGAGCACGATTGATCTGTTGCACGACTGCTGCATCGAATGCTGCATGGGTGTCCACACGATTTGTGTGGATTTAAGGTTGGACGCCTCACCCCTTGCTTTAACAAGGTTCCGATGTCCGCGAAGGATTCGCGGTTTAAGCGCGAAATATCCGCGCCATTGTCCGGCCTACTGGCTTGTCCAGTCCGCATCCGCGTCCGCGATCAGTCCGTGTCCGCAGCCAGTCCGCGACCACGACCGCAGTTTGTCCGTGGCCGCGCACCATCCACGTTCGCGACCTGGCCGCAAACATGTCCGTGTCCAGTCCACATCCGTGTCCGTGGTCAGTCCATGTCCTCACCCAGTCCGTGAACTGACCATGGCCGCAACTTGTCCCTGATCGTATCCAGTCCGAATGCTTGGCCAGTCCGCGCCAAAGCCAAGTCCGCAAACCAACCGTGACCACGATTTGTCAATCGCCGCGTCCAGTCCTCGTCCAAAACCAATCCCAAAGCAAAGACAGTCCGTGAGCTAATCCACCGTTATGGATCGCGCTATCATATTATCCTATGGCTCGGGCCATCCAAACGTTTGCTTCGTCCAGACTTTTAAGAAATGACCGACATCAAACCGCGCAGCCTTTAATCGTCTAAAATTATTGTTGTTCGTGTCCAGTGACATGGCTGCGAAACACTTCGATCAGCCCGCGCTTGGTCACCCCAGCCAATTGATCGCTGACAAGCACAGTCAGCGCGTGCTGGACGCTCATCTGCAACTACTCCCAGGGACGAAAAGCCAAGGTCAAACTGGAAGCGGTTATGCGGCAGTTTTCCGGAGCCGAGCAATAAATTTTGTGCGTAGCCGACACCCATCGCACCCACAACCGTCGTCAGATAGCCGACGGTAAGTTCTGGCGGAGGTGCTCCGCCCCAATACTGTGCTCCGTCCACGCCTCGTTGCTCGGCTTCCACTGCCGCTGCTGCTCTGAACTGGCGTTCAGCATCAGTGGCGGTCTCATACCAGATTCCTTCCACACTGATTCTGCCCCTGCACCAGGGACAGGGAAGCCCGGGTCCATAACGGCCAATCTCACCAATTTGTTCCCGGAGGATTCCATTCTCGGCGCGCATTTGCACCGCGAAGTCGAGAACGGGCACAAGATAATGCGAAGCCATATCACCCAAAGCCGCCCGCGCATAATTGGAATCAGTGCACCCAAGAATTAAATCGCAACGAACCAATTCATCCAGCACAACTTCGTCGAGGAGATCGCCCACAAATCCAGTCACTTTGGTAGTCGGGCTGACTTCTCCGACCAGCCTGGATGCGAGCGCGACTTTTGTTGGAGCAGGGTTTGCTGAAAGGTCGGCATGCCGGCTCGCGTGGTTGCGCTGATGCCCGGACGATTTGAAATGTCCCGGATCAACAAGCACAAGCTCGCCAACTTCAGCACGCGCCAGCAAATGAATTGCCGGACTACCGGTGCCACTGCATCCCACAACCCCAATCACTGAGTTACGGAGTCGCTGCGGAGTACCTGTGCCAAGAAGTTGGGCGAGGCGTTCTTGCGTCTTATCATTCGCCGCGGGTTCGCGAGTCGTGCTAAATTGTTCATATCCCAAGCGCGCCTTTTCACGTGATAATTGTTCGCCGACGACGACGCAGTTTTTCACTGGCAGCCAGGCTCCTCGGTCGAATACGCGACCATTGAAAGACAGCTCACGGTTCGCGTCACGAGAAACAATGAGACTGGCATACGGGCGTCCGTTGCCAAATCGCTCGAACTCTTCGGCAAAATAGGAATCCATGTCATCATCGGCACGGCTGGCAAATGGTGCGCAGTCTTGAGGATGCGAGTGAATCACGCCGACAGCGAGTTCATCTGACTCAAGTGCTGCCAATGCCCGGCGGATGTAGGCCGGACAGAATTCCACGAGCGGGCTACTGCGATCGAGGTCGCCTGATTCCGGTTTCATAGCATCAACCCATGTAATCAGGATACCCCATCGCGTTCGTCGGAAGCCAAACCGGAAGAACGTGCCCCATTCATTATCTGGATAACGATGAAACAGCAGGCGGAACAAGTTCTCCCGGTCGGCTTCCGTGATGCGCCACAGAGCTTCGCGGCCGTCTTGGATGGTGCGAATTGATTTCATTAGATTCGTGCGCGTTGAATCCACGACAGAACTTCTGTGTAGTAGGTGTGCAAACCGTGCCGGTCTTTGTTCCAAGGAGGGCCGCCGCCGCCGTTGTGCGGATGGTAACTCACCAACTGCCAGGTGCGACCTAGTGCCTGAATCATGTGACCTTGTGGCGAGCCTTCAACCCGGCCAAGCAGGGGAGAACCGGCTGGCAAATATGCTCCATCGAGCATCACGCCGGGATATGCGGACGGAATCGAAACCAAAACATCCGTCTCGGCAAGATGCGGGTAACCTTTGCG
>QHOP01000125.1:0-4887 GCA_003219345.1 Verrucomicrobiota bacterium | reverse complement strand
GTTGAATGCGTGTAGGCTCGAAGCCGCCAACAACGTTCGTGCGAATTACCGTAAATTCTTCGCAGCCCTTGATTTCAAGTGTCTCATTTAGGCCGACCGGAATCCACCCTTGCCCTTTGCGGCGTGTGACCTCAGTTTTGTCGGGCTGTGGGCTTACGAGGCTGGCGATTTCACGGCCAGTCATGCGTTCTTTTACGCCGTCAGCCTCGCCAAACGTCTGTTTATTGACGATGATGGTAAGGCCGATTTCAGCACGGCGCGTGTAGAAAACCGGACCGGCAGGAAACTTCACGATGTCATCGAGTCCAATGACAGTATCGTTGGGTGATTCGTAGTCACGGAACAGCCGCACTGACAGCGCAAAACCGAAGAGTTCTCGAAGTGTGCGACCGGTTTGATGAGGATTGAGAGTTTGTTCCGCACGGTCGTTAATGACAAATGCGAGTTTCGGCGGCGCAACACAGCCGCTTGCGGGCTTCACTTCACAACGCGGCAGTGTATAAAATATATTACCTTCGGCCAGGTTGATCTGCGCCTCGTCATCAAGCGGAATGTCGTTTGGCGAACCAAGGTCGCGCACAAGCGTCAATTCGGTTTTTTCTCCCGCTTCCTCCTTGATCAGCCGCGCAGTTGCGTGCTGTGGTAGGAGCACAAGGGAGTCGTTCACCACGGCAGCCCATTTGGGCAGGCGTTGGCAGGTTTCGGCAGGTTGTGCCGGAGCATCGCTCCGACCCGTTTCAGGATGTTCAATTTTAGTGTTCATAATAATCTTACAGTTTCTAACTTTGCGGCTGCTAGCCAATCGCCGCACACGCGGCGCCGGCATATCAGTTTTCACTGATGTTGTTTTGGGGTTGCTTTCGCCAGCTACTCGGCCGACGCACAACCCTCTGAAAACTGGTGGTTGGTCAACCTTGCAAGTTCAGAAAACAGAAAAACACCCGTTGTTACGGGCGTTTTTGTCGATTTGACCGGGTCAAACTGCGGTCAATTTGATTCACTTCTATTCGTCCTCCGGCTCTTCAATGTCGTGAACCAGCGCTTTGCGATGAATATTTTCCGCACGCGAGTCAGTGATTGCTTCTTCAACCTTATTGAAAAATGGTGAATAGGTCCGCAATTCCTTCGGGTCTTTCCCTGTCACCTTGCGGATTTTTTTCAGCCGGTTCAAAACAGTGGCTTTGACGCAGCCGCATTTGTCAGCCACAGCTTGCGCCGTTAATCCGCGTCCGCAATAAAGCCAAAACACCTGCAACACCGATGGATTTTTCAACCGGTCGTCTGCATCTAGTTTTTCGACGAGTGCGAAAATTTGCGCCGCAACTGTTTCTGCAACCGGCTCATGCGCACCTGGCGCGAACGCTTGAAATAATTTTCCAGGTGGCAATTTTGGTGACAGGCCACCTATGGCAGAAATATTTATATTCGATTCCAAATCAAAAAATCCTGCCTTGGAGGCTTCCAGTATTTCCCGGCTTACGGTATCTATCAAACGGCTCGTCGGCGTGAGCAGGATAAACTGCTGTCGTAGTCGCGCTGACAATTCCGAAACGACGAGGCGGAATGACGCTCGCTCGTTTTGAATCGTCAACAAAACCGGCACACTGTTCGAGAATTTCGTGCCGATTTGCCATGTCCTAGGCGGTCGCAGTTTTGTTTCGTTCGCATCACACTCGAATGCTTTGCACAGTGCGCGACCAAGTTTCGCCGTGTTAAATGTCAGCAAGGTTGCATCCGTTGTTGAAACTGAAAAGTCCTCACAGTTCCATGGCTCGCACTGGCAAACGCCGACGAGCCTGCCGCCGGCGTGCTCGACGATTTCGTGCTCGCAACCGCAACCATGCGGGCATGGAATAAATCGTGACCGTTTTTGCGTATCACGCAGAAATGTGGAGCGTAGCGTGGCAAAATGTTTGCCGGACAATTTCGCCCACTCCGCTGCCACATAGTTGCCGTCCGCGAGGACTTCAAGACACTGCCAGAGGTTCGACATGGGTAACTCCTCCACAATTATGATTATTGGCAACGACCTCACGAAATCCGCGCGCTGTGAGCCAGCGTTGCACCACTATCGCATCGCAATGCCGCCCAAGCTTGAGTATGTTTGGCGGACGGACATGGACTTTGCGTGGCTTTTTGCTGTCGCCAAAATAAAAGTCGAACACCGCGCGACCCAACAGCCCGCTTTCGGAAATCGCAGGTGCTGCGCCCTCCGCTCCCGAAGAAAAGATGTCCAGCGACTTGCGAACCATCGTGTTGTTGAACTCGCCCGGCCAGGACATTTCGATTTCCCGGAGCACAATTTTATTGATGCCAGGAATGTCACTCACGTCCAATGCGTCCACACCGTCAGTTCGCAGTGGGTCGAGGGTATAGGCTTTGCGTTCGGAAAAATACCAGGCGTCGTCGAACAGCTGACGACCTAAGGTTTCCCGATACAAATCCTTTTCCCATTTCGTGCCCGCATGGATGCGGATTTCATCCCGCCCCGGTGAATAGACCACGACATCATCTTTTGCCGGACGGAAGTGCAGGACAGACATTTGTCCGTTTGCAACCGTTGGGACACGCGCATAGGTGTCGCCATGCCGGATGAGAAACCAATACTCACCATCCAACGTATGTATTTCGATGTGTGTAGTCTGCTGTCCCCGATTCTTTTGGCGGAACGCTTCTTCCATGTCCGCCGTCATCAGCCCTAGCGTCTGCGCCGTGGGCTGGGCGAATGTTTCTGTTCGGTTCACCGGTAGCTTGCTGCCGAAGTAATCAAACGAAGCCAGCCGCGTCAGCCGTTGCTCGTTGAATTTTTCGGCGAACAACTCCGGATTGGTGAGCCACGCCTGTACGGCCATGTCCGCGCACGAGGAATCTTCCCCGAACTGGAAGGCCGGCCCGTTCTCGCCGATGGCCCGCTCCAGCCGGTCCTGTCCTTCCTCGTTCGCCATGCCCTCGATGGCATAGGCCGCTTCCACCAGGCTGTCCGGCAAACCCTCCGGCGACATCGCGATTCTGGCGACCGCGCCGAAGTAGGCGTCGTCGTCTAGCGTTGTGGCCGGCAGCACGATCTGCTTTTCGCCCAGCGCGGGGCTGAACCGGTTGAAAAATTGGCCCAACAATCCGCGGCCAATTTGTTTGAGAAAATGCGGTTTCGTAAACCGCTTGAATTTGATGGTACTCATAAAGTTCTGGTTGTTCTAACTGATCCAATGTGATTCCTAAATCCCGCATATCCAGTCATGGTTCGGCCCTTGGGCGGCAAAAAAGCGCCGTGGGATGTGACTCCCACGGCGCTCGCGGCCTACACGCAGGCCGGGTCCCAGATCCAGAAGCAGTCCTCGGCGCTGGTCACGGTTCGCTGCCCGGACAATTCCGAGACCACAAACCCAACCGGCAACCGATGCCAATGGGGACCTGGATAAACAAATGATTTAATAATCATCGGTTTTTCTTTTGTTTTGTGGGAATTGTCCTTGAAATCTGCGATAGAGCGCCTATTCTGGCGCCTGTTATTACACAGAATGACTCAACAACTCCCGTTGTTTGCTTATTCGAGTCGGCCGTGAAGGTGTCAAGACCTTCACGGCTTTCTCGTTCCACTCCACTCGGGGTGAAATTCTAAAAATTATTTCTGCTCGTCGGTGTCCTCCGCGACCAGTTGGATTTCCATCCACTTCCGTACCCGGTCGAATTCCTTTTGGGTCATGTCGTGCGGCGCATGCACCACCACATTCCGGCGACGCTTGGCGTCCAGCACGAAAACAAATTCCGCGTGGTTCTCATCCGGCGCTGCTGGGCGGCGCCCCTCCGGGGCCGGCGTCGGCGTCGGCGCCGCCGCCGACGTTTTCTCCGCCGGCTTCGACCCTACGGGTTTGATCTGGGTGCCGTCCCGCGCAACCAACCCGGCGAACACCATGAACTCCAGCAGCAACTTCAGGCGCGGCTCGTAGTCCTTGCTCGCACCAGATGCTTCCGCCAGCACCGTCAACACCTCGCGGTCCTCATAAGCGCGGAACTTCAGGCGCGGCAACACGGCCTCGGCGAACCAGCATTTCTCGAACACAGGTTTGAATTTCTCGCCCGCCGCCATCGGATCCCATTCGTGCGCCTTGTTGTAGGCCAGGGCCTCCGGTGAAGGCACAAACGCCTGTTCCTCTTTCTGCCGCGTGAGCAACTTCACGTCGCAGTAAAAAGCATTCGTCACGACGATCGTGTTCTCCGACATATCCAGGATCGCGCCCGCTTCCGAATTTTTCACGGGGCGCCCGCCGTTGGACTCGAAGGCGACCGCGAAGGCGCGCAACGCCGCGAGTTGTTTATCAAACGCCAGCCGATCACTCGGCAACGTTTGCGTGGGACTCGTGCGTTTGGAACGCACGACTTCTTGGCCTTGGCCGTTGTCGGTCGTGGACACATGAGCTTCAGTTTCGCCGTTCATGATGGCATCCTATTGCGGCGCACACTTTCAGGCAAGAAAAAGCGTAAAGAAAATGCGACGCTACGGAAACGTGTTAAAGAACACCGTGTAAACACGCCTAAAAACATATCAATCACAACGCAAAAAACAACTCCAATCAGCAATTAATCGGAGGCGTTCCGAATATGGCCCGCCGCCAAGTATCACGTACTAATGCGTATATGGATGATAAACACTACATATAGACACAAATAAATCATATAACACAATTTGTAGTGTTAGTATTGCGGCTCTATTTTGCGCACGTCTCATATGCTAATGTTCCATGTGGAACTTTTGGAAAAGTATTTGTTGTTTACGTGCATCCGTATTGTGGCTCCGGTGTGATCCGTCCAGACATCCGAACGATTAAGGGCAGGGGGAGCCCTGCGTGGTATTGTTACAGACGTCTGCAATAGCGGCCTCGTCCAAAC
>QHOP01000592.1 GCA_003219345.1 Verrucomicrobiota bacterium | reverse complement strand
TTGAGGTGGACATCCAAGGCACCGACTTGCGGAGAAACGCCCAGGTTTTTGATTTCATCCAGCTGCCTGGGGGGAGCTCGGAAGAACATGTATACACGACTGCCATCGACTCAAAGGTCGCCCTGGATTGGTACAGCACCGGGCGTATTCGGATCGGACATACGCTGGGTGACCGGATAATGGTATTTGGCACCGGCGGCGGGGTGGTCGGCTTGACCGAAGTTAGCGAGGTCACGTCCGTCAACGAGAGCACGCGTTTTGGGGGCGTCTTCTCGGACCAATTTTCCAATAACAATCGGGACATCCGGGGCGGGTGGACAGGCGGAGCCGGCATCGACTTTTGCCTGACGCCGCACATTATTTTGAACTTCACATATCTGTATGTCGATCTTGGGGACGAAAGCGCCCAGACCAATGTTGACTTCACGAGTTTGCCGGTGCGTTTCGGCGTCCGCACATTTGATTCGGATACTCGCGTCAGGGCCGATTTTAAATTCCATGTGTTCCAAGGCGGAATAAGTTTCAAATTCTAAACAAGTTAAGGTACCTGCTTCATCAACGGCGGCATCGGGTAGAACCTGATGCCGCCGTTGTTTTGCGCCATGTCGCGGTGACCGGTTACATCAGTTGCGTTGAATCACTCGACGCTGTCGAGTGTTGGATCAAAAGGGCTCGGAGGGGTCAAAAGGGTGATCGGGTAATGGTTGATCTATCTTCAAGAGCCAGCGCGGACGCCCTAAAGTTCGCGATTGGGCGGCAAGATCGACATTGGGATCCACAATCAATTGCGGCTTCCGACCGTTGAGACTAACCAACACGCGTGCTTCCACTCGGAGCGGTTTTGGACCAAACCGCGGCGTCACCTTTGCCAAATGGTGCGCGAACTGAAGAAGCATATCTGGTCGCCATCCCATCGCCTGCGCGTGTGGGAGGTCCAGGTACTCCTGCGGTTTAACCTGGAACGTCTTACCCGAATTCGGGTCTGTGACGTAAAAATAGGGGCGCACCAGTTCGGTCTGAATCAGCATCCGCCAACTGAAACGATGTTCGGCGTACATCCATTCGATTCCACCCCGATAAAGAAAATGACGCAAAGGCACGAGAATCTGGATTGCCACATAGATCGTCGCCAAAGTCAGGATGACTGACTGTTTGCGTTGCGAAGGCGACGTCTGATCGACGGCGGAATACGCTGCGTCTGTTTTGCGAAACATGGGGAGGACGCGGCGCGGCCAACTAGGTGAGAGAAAAAGAGTAGTGGCTGCGATTGCGAGCCAGGGAAAAACTTCGATGTGAAACAGTTGCGCGTTGAGGAGATGAAAAACGAGGGCCGCGCAGAATGCCGCCGTTCGCGTGCGGCGCCAGAAAAGAAATGGAACGATCGACAGATCAAACAAAAGTGCAATGTAACTGAACGAGTAAGCGGCCCATGGCTCGGTCAGAAATCGGTGGATAATCGGCGGCTGCTTGCTGTTACTCAGCCATACCCGCATTGGTTCGCCGTGCAGCCAATCCGGCGAAATTTTAGCGACGCCGGCAAAAAAATAGACGACGCCCATCTGGGCGCGTAACAACCAAAGCGTCCAGGCCGGCACGGTCTGCAATCGCCGTTTTGGATTGAGCCACGCATCCGCCGAGAACGCACGATTAGCTGGCACGAAGATCAGCAGGAAGCTGAAAAGAGAGATGAGATAAGTGTGATTGACCCACTGCGCTTCATCGAGAAGGAAGATGTAAGTCCAGCCGAGAAAAAATAGCAGCGCGCTTACTCGGTAAAAAAGACCAATCGCTATAAACAACGCGAGAACGCCAAGGATCGCCCAGTGAATGTAGAGCCCGTTCCCGGGCCACGGCTGCACCCAGGAAAATCCGTAATATTTAAACAATAATGGCGGCTCGAGCCAAAAAAGGCCGATCCGATGATACGAGAAATAGCGCCACACCTGCCACGTCATCAGAAGACCAAATGCAATTCGGAAAAAAATCAGCGATGCGATATCAACTTGCGCAAAGGCGTGCTCTCGTACCCTGGCCAAAAGTGTCCTGGATCGTTGACGGCTGAATTTCATAGCAGGAGAAGCGACCGCTCGAATTCTACATACTGCCACTGCTATGACTAGACCGGTTGCGGTTGTTC
>QHOP01000591.1 GCA_003219345.1 Verrucomicrobiota bacterium | reverse complement strand
AGATGGGTTATATCCAGTTTGACTTGAATCATGCGTCACGCTCTCTTCTGCAAAGTTGCTCATGGCGCCGGGGGGATCGGAGCATCCGGACTCCGACTTCGAGATTGCCGCCGTCAGCATCGCAAGGCTGCCACCAGGCGGAAGAAGATCGACTGGTACGGATTCCACGCCAAGAGACGGTACACCAGCTTGCGACCCGTGCGCACGATTTGGCACGGCAGACGCACGAAGGCGTTCACAAACGTCTTGAACTCGATCTGCAGAGCCCACTGTTTCTCGGCCTGATGTTTTTCCTGCCAGCGGCCGGGCTGCTCCGGCAGGGTCAAAGCCCACCACGCCTTCAGGTTCCAGGCCAGCGCCGTCATGACCATGTACGCCCAGTTGCTCACCAGGTTGTCCACCGGCGCTGTAAGTGCACGCACGCCGCTGTGCAACTGTGCCAGCAGATTCTCCTGATGACAACGACCGTTCGCCTGGAAGACGATCTCGTTGGCCTCGGGAACCCAAGCGTTGCTGATGTAGAAGAAATACACGATGCGATCGAACAAAAGTTTCTCGCCTTTCTCCACGGAGATATTCTTCCGCACCACCACCATGCGATAGGTCTCTTTGCAGGCGCTGGGCCGGTAGTTGAACTCGGCGACCTGCTCCGACTGCAAGCGCTGATTCTCGAATTGGCGGGCGATGACGACCTGCTCCTTGACGCGGTCGGGGCGTTGCCGCGCTTCGGTCCGTACGCTGTGGTGTTCCAGCGGTCGAGGTGCTCGGTCTGGGAGAAGTCGGTGTCGCCGCGCAGCAGCACGCTTCGGAACCCGCCCTTGAAGCAGACGGCCAGGGCCCGGTCCACCTGCTCCGCCGCTCCCTCATGCGACGGCCGATTCCCCGGTCGATTGCGCAGGCACAGGACTTCCCCTGTGTTGGCCAGCGTCAACAGCAGCGGGTGATAGCCCCAGGTGCCGTCGTAGGCGATGTCCATGCCTTGCTTGCATTCGCCCGTCGTGGCCACCAGGGTGCCGTCCATGTCAAGCGTCGCCTGCTCGAAGAAGGCGTCCGGTTGCGCGGCCCAGATCTTGATGCGCACGTCGTCGAAGGTGTCGAGCAGCGTCAAGACATCGGCGCTGCTGAAACGTCGGCAAAAGTCCCCCGCGGTGGTCGGATCGGGGATGCGGCGGGCGCCCAGGGCATCGAGGAACACCTCGTCGTTGCGGCGTAGTTCGATGTCTTGCAAGCAGGTGCTGTCACAGAGAGCGTTGTAGGCCAAGTTGAGGACGTGATCCGACTCGTGGTAAGGCAAGTGGATCTTGAGCAGGTGCAACCGAGCATCGATGGCGTCAATCAAACCGATCTGTCGTGCCAAGGCATGGATGACGCCGATGCCGCCGTGGGCAAGGCCACGCCTACGGTCAGCGATCTCATAATGAATGTTGCGGGCCGTGAACATCGGATTGCTGCAATCGCCGAGCTTGGACTTGTCCAGGCGCCGCTCGATACGGCGCTTGCTGTTAGCCAGCTTCCGGTATATAGTCGCATTCACTCGAAATCCCTCCGGGTTTGTGGTGTCAAAGAAAGCTTCATACTCTCTTAGACCCAGAAAACGCCGAAGGATTTCGAGTTTTTCATGAAATAATTCCGCCGACCACCGGCGGCTTCGCTTGGCTAAGGGCTAGACAAGCCCGCCAAATGCAGTTTTAAGCGGATTGGAGGATTGGAGGAACCATGGGCACCATGCTAATACTTTGGGCACTAAATGACCGTGCGGGATCATGCAGCTCTTGGCATGCGCCTTGCGCATGAATGCTGGCATGCTCGTGCCATCGCTTTGCGGTTTCGCTTCCGTAGGTAGTAACGAACTTCGATCATCAGACTCGTCATATTGGCGCAGGTATGGTTGCGCGTCACATTGGCATGCAAGTCCTGCCACACGCGATCAACCTTGTTGCTGGTCGGGCAGTAGGGTGGCAGAAAATGCAAGCGAATTCGACCGCCGAAACCTCGCAGCGCCGCTTGGGTAATCTTGCTGTCATGAATGCGGTAGTTATCCAATATCACATGGATTACCGGCGCGTCGGGGTAGCGAGCCAGCAGTTTATTCAACAGCGTGATGAACAAGGCGCTGGTCTTGCGTGTGCTTTCAACCCACAGCACCTCTCCGGTATCAACGTCCAAGCTGCCAGCCAGATACCGCTTCACGTTCTGCCCCGGAGTAAGAGCTTCTTTTTGCTGCCCGCGGCCCATCCAGTCGAGGCCGATTTTCGGATTGAGATGAATATCGACCTCGTCTTCATAGACGGCCCTGTGCCCGCGTGGCAGCGTGGCCAACAGCTCACGGATCTGGTTCAAACGCCGTGTTTTGGCGGCTTTCGACCAGGGACAGCGCACGGTAGGACGCGGCCGGCCGCGGCGTGCCTTCACCAACGCCAAGGCCCGGCTCATGGTCGTCACATGAATGCGCACAGTCGTTCGCCGCGCCATGGTTTCTACCAGCAGTTCTCGGGTCCACGTTGGCCGACGCCAGCCGTACTGGCGTGGGCTGCCCCGAACCAGACGTTGCAAAAGCTGCAAGAACCACTCGCTCAGTTTCGTTTGCCCGTTGTCTTCGCGAGCATCATACAGGCCCCATTCCCCGTGCTCGCGAAAGCGGTTGGCCACTCGGTAGACAGTGGTATTGTGAACGCCCAGCACATGGGCGGTCCGGTAAGCCGACCGACCGTGGAGCAGGTTCAGAATAATCAAGTAGCGAACCTTAAGGCCGGCATCACGGCACTCCCGCAAGCGCTTGCAGAGCCTCTGCTTGACGAAGAAACTGACGCTGGGGACAATGCACTGCATGGGAATTCCCTCCTTGGGGCGTGTAGCCCCGAGATCGTACAAACAGTTTGGGAATTCCCATTTTCTTTTGAAAAACCCCCTTATTCAAGAGTTGCAGCTGAATCCCGCACGGTCATTTAGCCGCCCGAACAGTCCGTGCTTGAGATTCATCGAAACGGCCATTGTATCTTTTTTTCTCCAAATACAGCTCATCCTTTTGTTCGCGTTGTTACTTGATGGCGGCGTGCGGCTGCGCGCTTGCTCATATTCTTATGTTGGTTACCTTGCGGGATTGGTCCTCATTTTCGCGAGGCGAGCCCGGTCTCTAACAGACAGTGACGTGCTTTATCTGAGATGGGGCTGGTTGCCGATCATCGTGCTAGGTGTCGCGCTCTTCATGCGCGTTTGGAAAGCCAAAGGGCTGATTTAGTCATCAAACGGCACATCGAGCGGGCACCCTCCCAAGTTGAAATAAATCGACGGTGCATCGCAATCCGACCCCCACTTCCTTGTCGCGCCTAACAAATTGCAGATCAAATTCGCAAAAGGCACAGCCTGTATGCACGGCCTGAATACCGCCTTCCTTACTCGCTCTC
>QHOP01000124.1 GCA_003219345.1 Verrucomicrobiota bacterium | reverse complement strand
CCCATTCATCGGCGAGCGGTCGTCCCCGCAATCTGTCCGCGAGAAACGAGGAAAACCTGCGCTTCGGGGTTATCTGGTCGCGGCATGGGCCTGTTCTTCCGTGTCATTCGGAGCTTCCTGAGCAATGCGCCGGAACTTCTCGATAGCTTCGTCAAAGGTTCGCCGCGCCTCAGCCCGCTCGGCATCGGCAATTTTATTGCCGCGCGCCCGCCACAGTTGCTCGATGGTTTCAATGCACCAAAGGGCGCTGGACCGCGATGCGCGGATGGGCTTGCCGCCCACAAGCACAGTGACCGGATTCGTGTGGAGTTGCGGAAAATGCCGGAGCGCGACCCAGGAGCTTTGGTGGATTTCAATTTCCAAATCCCAATCGTGTGCTTGACCGTCCGCCAAAACCTCTTTGATCGCGACGGACTTTCCATTCACCACAATCTCGACGAGGCGCTGACCGCCCGGCATGACTTCATCCGTCCGTGGGCCGTGCAAGGTGACCGTGTCGCCGACAAACCGCTTGCCGTCCGGGGGAACCATCACGCCGTAAGCCACCGCTCGGGGCAGCTCCGGCGCGAATGCGATTTTGGCCCGAATCCGCACCTTGCCAGGCGTAGCCAAGTGCAGGTCGTCATACCCGGGTGCGATGTCGTTCACCGTGAAAACGAGAGCGTGGGCGAATCCGTCAGAGACATACGAA
Source organism: Verrucomicrobiota bacterium (assembly GCA_003219345.1). Taxonomy (GTDB): domain Bacteria; phylum Verrucomicrobiota; class Verrucomicrobiia; order Limisphaerales; family AV2; genus AV2. The sequence continues at coordinate 17,289 of QHOP01000124.1, read as the reverse complement.
CGACCCTTGGCCAGTCCGCCACACCATGAGTCGAAGTCGATCTTATTCACCGGACCCAAATGCACATACACGCGGCCTTGACCCACGCGTTCGCCGCTCATGCAGGGAAAATCTGTTTCGCCGCTGACCTTGAGTGGAAAGCCGCAGTTGAGCAGATGATACCACATGTTCCACTCCGCGATGCGCGGCGTGTCCATGGCGCTGATGAAATCGCACACCCCCGCAGCCACGCCCACACAGATTTCCATCGCGCCCACGCCGTTCATTTGCGGAACGGCCAGGTTCGGCAATTGCTCGGCGGCGCGGTCGTGCGCGGCCGCCAACTCCGATTCGGTCAGCGCACCGTCGTGGTCCGTATCGATCGTGTCGAATGGCAGCGGCAGCAGGGCTCCAGCGCACTCGGCGCGCGCGAGCAGCCCATCATGGTTTGAATCGAACCGCGCGGACATCCGTTTCGTGGCGGACCGCGCGTCGATCTCCAGTCCGCTGGCCGAGTGCGCGTAACCGGTGACGGCGCCCTGCGCCTTGGCCCATTTCAGTACCGGCGTGGTCCAGGTGGGCCAGCCTTTGGTCTTGGTGCCGTCGGAACCGGGATAAGTCTGGTCCTTGAGGTTGAGCAGGCAAACGTGACCCAGTGCCTCCGAACCAAAGCCGCTGATTTCCAGATCGTATTTCATCACGCTGAGTGGTCCGCTGAGCTGGTGCACGGCAGGTGTGAAAAAACGCCGTTGGTAATCGAAGCACGGGCCCCACGTCAACACGCACCCGACGTTGAGTCCTTCGCCGTTCACCTGGAGAAACATGTCTTCCGGTGTCACACCCTCGGTCGGACTGGTGTAGTGCGCGCAGCCGGCTCCGTGAATGTGGTGGTCGCCGCTGTAGAATCCGTAGTCCATTGGATTGATCCAGCGTTCGAGCTTCACCTCGACCTCCGCGGAAGCGCGCGACGGAATAGTAACGTCGCGTCGAAGTTGCCGGTATTCGGGGCCGCGATCGTATTGCATGGTAAGGCGGCCTGGAGGCAATAGAACCACATCACCGTCGCGCCGGTAAATCTGCGGCTGAAAATAAAAATCCGGGGCGAGCCGCTTGGCCTGCGGCGGGAAAACATGTCCCGCCTCGTCGCGAAAAATGAAACGTGCCGCAGTGGGCTTCCCGTCGTCGTCCTTGACCCTCAGCCTCACCTGAACGGCAGGTCGAATGTCGAAGAGCACCGGCGCTTCACCGCGAAAGCCAAGGTCCTGATTTCCCTGGCCGACTTCGAACCCAATGGTGGCTTCACGTCTTCCAGACTCGCTGCTATAGATGAGGGCGATAGCGTATTCGGCCGCGAGACCGCTCAGATTCGGCGTCATCGGCGGCCGCGAATACATCTCCAGTTCCAGAAAGCGCCCCGGAACCGCATCTTTCTCCAACGTCTCCTTGAGCTGCGTTCGCTGCATGCGTTGCGCGCTCAGCGGCGTCATGCCGGCATAGACCTGTCCTGACTGCGGACTCACCATGCGCAATTCCCTCGTCAGAGTGCTCTGATTGATAATCTTCACGAGCACGGGGGAGAATCCGGCCTGCTGCAACCGGGCTTTGGCCGGGCCGCGCTGCACTTTCACGCGGGATTCGGGATTGATCGTGACGAGCAGAAGGACGTGCGGATCGAGCAAATCCTGAAGGCGATCCGCATCGAGGGCTTGTGCGGCAGCTTCGACTTCCTTGATCGTATCGCCCGATAACGGCGTCCCCAGAAATTGAAGCGCCTGCAGCACGCGGGTGATATTCGCCGACAGGGGTTGCCCTTCGACGGGAACGCGCAGCTCGATGGCGGTTTGGCCGCGGACCGTCGCCGCCAGCGCGAACGAACACAGAAAACATGTTACCAACCGGCTCATTGCTGTGCCGCCGAGCATATCGTCAGACAGTTTGCCACTGCAACGCTGCTGTCGACGCAACAATCACCCGACCCGTAACAGACGACGTGAGTCCCCATGAAGCAATTCTACACCAAAGGGCGTGAAAATTCCGGGAACTGCGCGTGCTTCTCCTCTCCTGGGGGGAGAGGGCCGGGGTGCACTGCCCTTGAATTAAGGCGGAATGGTTTCTTCCCAATCTTAATCGTAATCTTACTCTTAATCTCCAAAAACCTAAGCCGAGCAAGATTACGATTAAGATTAAGATTAAGAGCCTGCCAGTGCGGTCCTGCTGCCGGGCTTAATTCAATGGCGGTGGGGCCGTGGCGTGGTAACATTGCTCGAACAACCAGAGAATTGATGAAATCTCCTGCCATTTTGATTGTCGGAGCTTCAGCCCTTGTGTTCGGAAAGGTGGGCGGCCTCTGAAATGTCGCGTCAGCGCAGGGACCTTGCAGCTGGAAATTTTTCCGGCCATCGCCAGCAAGCCAGCTTCAAGTCGCGTGCTTTTACTGCCACGGCGCCGGTGAAGCCCGGGGCAGGCGCCAGCGGATGGAGTGACCAGGATGACGCCTCCCGCGCATCCCCGGCGACGTTTAACAACTGCGCGGTCGGGCCGGGGGCGAGCGACACTTCGATCTGCGCCAGCGCGTCGGCAATGCCTTCGCCGGTCGCTTTCAGGTAAGCTTCCTTGCGCGTCCAGCAGTTGAAAAACGCTTCGAGCTTTTGCTCCGCAGGCAGAGCGTTGAGCATGTCGCTTTCCCGCGCCGAGAAAAACTTCCCGGCAATCTGATCGATTTCGGGAATCGGCCGGATGCGCTCCACATCGACGCCGAGCGCGAACTGGCGGGCCACGGCGAACAAGGCCAGACCGTCCGAATGCGAGAGGTTGAAGTGGAGAGTTCTGCCGTCAAGGGTTCCAGCCAGAGCAGGCTTGCCCCGCGATTCGCAGGTGAAGGAGAGCCGCACCGGTTCGATGTTCAGGTAACGGCCAAGAATCATCCGCAGCAGTCCATGACGGGCGATGAACCGTTTCCGATCGCGCTCGAATTGAAACCGTTCCGCGCGCTGGCGTTCGCCGGCGGAAAGGGTTTCGGCAAACGCAGGCAGATCGGAAGACAGCTCGTCCAACCCGGCGCACCAGGCATGAATTTCATCGCGCGCCAGTTCCGGCCGGGCGGGCGAAAGCGGCCAGCGGGAATCGGAAGCGGCGGGCGGGCAAGGCTGCGGCTTATCCAATGCCGCGCCGGTGGAGGGGGCCGCGACAAACTTTTTCGCATCCAACGCTGTGCGCTTCACCTGAATCGACGTGTTCAACGCTTGTTTCGTTTCGTCCATGGCGCTGGAGATTCACGCGACGCGTTCGTGGCCGCCCGCTTCCGCCATTTTCCTTCGCAAGCTCAGCGGCCGCATGTCCGTCCAGACGGTCTTGATATATTCCAGACATTCGGCCTTGTTGCCCGTTTTGCCGGCGTCCCGCCAGCCCGGCGCGTTCGACCGGTCAGCAGGCCAGATCGAGTATTGTTCCTCGTGGTTCATAACCACTTTGTAAGTCGTCTTGTCCTCGTTCTCGTCCATACGATTTTCCTTTCTATTTGGGGTCGTCCAGGAGCTGGACTGTTTCAACCGTTGTCAAACTGCGAAGGCGACCTGCGATTACTTTCCACTGTTCGGTGTTTCGGTGTTCAATTTTGCCATAGTCGAGTTTGATGAATCGGTCGGCCAGGTGAAAATACTTGTCGTCATGCGTGATGACGAGCACGGTTTTTCCTCGCGCCTTCAACTCCGGCAGCAGTTGGGTATAAAAGATTTCCTTGAACAGCGGGTCCTGGTCCGAAGCCCATTCGTCGAACAGATAAAACGAGCGGTCTTCGAGGTAGGCCGTCAACAGGGCGAGCCGCTTGCGCTGTCCTTGTGACAGCGCCGTTGTCGAAAGGACGCCGTTTTTGATTTTTACTTTGTGGCCCAGTTGCAGTTGCTGCAGGTAATCGTGGGCCTGGGCGTCGAGCTGCGGATTAGTCAGGCCGATCAGACTGTCAAACAGGAAATAGTCCGAGAACACCGCCGAGAAAATCTGGCGGTAATCGTCCCGGTTCCGGTCAGTGATCGGCTTTCCGTCCAGGCGGATTTCGCCGGTTTCGGGCGGATAAAGGCCGGTGATAATTTTGGCCAGCGTCGATTTCCCGCTGCCATTGCCACCGCCGAGAAAAATCAGTTCCCCGCGGTGGAAGGTCAAATCGATGGGGCCAAGGATAAAATTGCTGCCTTCTTCCTCGCGATGATAGGAATGCGTGACGCCGACCAGATGCAGACGATGCCAATCGGGCGACTTCTCCTGCATTTCCACCGTGCAAACCTCGGACGATCGGTTCGCCAGGGACAGCCCAAGCTCTTCAATCTTTTGCAGGGCGACGTTGGCGCGGCCGAACAGCGCGATGCTGCTCATAACGCCGGCCAAGGGCCCCATCAAATACAGCGTCGTCATCACGTAGCCGCTCATCGTCCGGGTGCCGATGCGCTCCCAGGTCGGCAGAAAAAACAGAATCAAGCCCATGAGCAGAAAGAACAGCAGGTGGCCCCAGTTGTGCGCGAAAATGAAACGGATTTCGGCGGCGATGTTGTGACGTTGAAAGTCTGCGGTTGAGGACTGCACGCCGTTATTCAGAAACGCGCCGCGCCGTTCCCGATGCAGCTTGAGTTCCTTGATCCCTTCGGTCAACGCGCGGAAATGGCCGAACAGCCGGTCTTCAGCTTCGCGGGCCAGATGAAGTGAACGAAATCCACTCGTGATCAGCAAGCGATAGCAGCAGACGCCGAACGCGATGAACAGGCACATGGCCAGGAGCACGCGCCACGAAAGCCAGCCCAGATAAATCGAGCCGCCGAACAGAATGGCGATGTTTACCGAGAGGGTGGGAAAGGCGAAAAACGCGGCGGTGATGCTGTTGATGTCATCGGTCAGCGCCACCATCAGTCGCGGCCCACCGATCTCCTCCAGTTGGCGCAGAGGCACGGCGAGAATTTTGCGGACCAGTTCCCGCCGGATATCAGCAATCGCCTGTTGCGAAAACCGGATCAGCCAGACCTGGGAAATGAAGCCGGTGAAAATTTTGCCCAGCGCCAGCGCCGCAAAGCTTGCCACCAGCGCGGCCGTCGTACCGTCGGGATCGTTGATGGCCAGGTTGACCAGCGCAATCAGGCCGGCGTTGCAAGCGCCGCTGAACAGTGCGATGAGCCCCGTCACCACCACCAGGCTCCGGCACTTTTTCAGAAGGAATTTAAGCAGGTTCATTGAGAGCCGGGTCCAAATTCATTTTTCGTTCTCCATTGCGCTTCGTTGAGGCAGGCGCTCAGTTTCATTGCCAGCATCCGCGCATGCGGTTCGACAAAAATCTTTTCGTGCGAACCGGGGATCAGGATCACTTCAACGCCGCCGGCCGCCAGTTCGCCCCAGCCGTACTGCGCGTCGAACGAACAGAGGAAGGGCTGGCCGCGCGTCCGGAAAAGCGTGACGCGGCCGGGATACGGCTTCGGCACGTAGTCCCGAATGGCCCGCATGTGGGCTTCCCAGAGCTTCAGCTCGATTTCCGGAAATTGAGACACGTCGATAACCTCTTCCAGGTCAATCGCCGCCGGCCCGGCGTCGTGGCGGCCTAGCCGCTGCCGCAACTTTTTCAGCAAGGCCCTGAATTTACGGCGCACAAAGCTCCGGCGCTCGGCTGAGTCCAGATCGGCGAAACTGTTCAGCCAATGAACCGCGTTGATTGTGAAGTCGAAAAGGAAGCGCGGACGCCACCACGGAACGCGTTCGTAACTGGTGTTCGCGGGTGTGCTTTCCAGCAGCGCCAGCAGCGCGACTGGTTCACCCTGCTCGTGAAGTTGCCGCGCGATTTCATACGCCACGTTGCCGCCCAGGCAATAGCCACCCAGATAATAAGGGCCGCGCGGCTGCACGGTGCGGATTTCCTCGATGTAATGCGCCGCCATGTCTTCGATGCGAGTAAACTCCTCCAGTCCCCTCATGCCGCGCGACTCCAGGCCGTACACCGGCTGGCTGGGGCCCAAATGGGGCGCGAGATTCGCGTAGGTCCAGAGGTTGCCGCCGCCCGCGCCATGCACGAAGAAAATGGGCGGCCTGGTTCCTTTGGGTTGAATCGACACCAGCGATGAACAGGAGCTGAGGGTCTTCTTTTCACGGAGCAGAGCGGCCAGTTGCTCGACTGTTGGCGCCTGGAACAGAGAGGCGAGCGGGAGTTTTTTGCCGAAATGTTTCTCCATTTGCGCAAACAGCCGCACCCCCAACATCGAATGTCCGCCCAACTCGAAAAAGTTGTCGCGGATGCCGACCGGATGGATTCCCAGCACCTTTTCCCACAGGGCGGCCAACTCCGTTTCCACTTCATCGCGTGGGGCGGCAAAATCGATTTCCGGCGCCGTTCGCGATGAATCCGCGTCGGGCAAGGCATTGCGATCGACCTTGCCGTTGGCGTTGAGCGGGAATGCGCCCAGAAACACAAACGCGGACGGCACCATGTAATCCGGCAGTTTCTGCCGGAGAAAGTGGCGCAGTTCCCCTGGCGCTGGCGCCGGTTGTTGCGTGGCGACCACGTAAGCGACCAGCCGTTTCTCCCCCGGCCGGTCCCCTTGAGCGACGGCCAAAGCCTCCTTCACCGCCGGATNNTGCCGTCCGGCAACCAGCGGGCCCGGTCGCCCGTGCGATACAGACAGGCCCCGGGTTCGTCGGTGAACGGGTGCGGAACAAATTTCTCGGCGGTCAGCTCCGGACGATTCAGATAATTCCGGGCCAGGCCGTCGCCGCCGGCGTATAACTCGCCCGGAACGCCGATCGGCACCGGCTGCAAATGCCGGTGGAGGATGTAAACCTGAGTGTGGGCAACCGGCCGGCCAATCGGAATTGAGCGGTCCCCTGGCTGTGGCGGGGAGATGCGATGGCAGCAGGTGAAGGTGGTGTTCTCCGTCGGACCGTAACCATTAATCAAGTGCGTGCGGCCGAGCTTCGCCAGCGCGCGCGCGACATGGGGCACGGACAGGACATCGCCTCCAGCCAGAAGCTGGCGCACATCATTAAGGCAATCGAGCTGTTCTTCGACGATCTGATGGAACAAGCCGGCCGTCAGCCAGAGCGTGGTGATTTTATGCTTTTGGATCACTTCGCCCAACTCGGTCAGCGAGGGCGCACCCGGCGGAAAAACCACGAGCCGCCCCCCGTTCAACAGCGGCCCCCAGATTTCCAGCGTCGAGGCGTCAAACGCCACCGGCGCGAATTGGAGAAACACGTCGCCGGCATCGAAGCGGGCGAAATCGGTTCCCTTGACCAATCGCACCACGCCGCGATGTGTCACACAAACACCTTTGGGCCTGCCGGTGGAGCCCGAAGTGTAGCTCACATAAGACAGGTTGTGCGGCCTTATTTCTTGTGACGGGGCCGTGGTGCTCTGGCGGGCGACGCCTTCCCAGTCGCTGTCCAGGCAGACCACCCAATCGTTCCTGCGTCAAGAGCACCGGTGTTCGAGTATCCTCCAGCATGAACGCCAGACGCTCCTTTGGATAAGTCGGGTCGAGCGATACGTACGCGCCGCCGGCTTTCAAAATTCCGACCAATGCGACCACCATCTCCAATGACCGTTCCATGCAGATGCCGACCAGGACATCCGGCCCCACGCCATGTTTGCGCAGGAAGTTCGCCAGTTGGTTGGCGCGCGAGTCGAGTTCACGATAGGTCCACTGGCGGTTGTTGAACTCCACAGCGACCGCGTCCGGGGTCCGGACCACCTGTTCATCGAAAAGTTGTGGAATAGTCTTGTTCCTTGGATAAGCCGTGGTGGTGTTGTTCCACTCGACCAGGAGCTGGCGTCGTTCGGCCTTCTTCAGCAGCGGCAGGTCTGAAAGCTTTTGACCAGGATCGGCGGCCACGGCTTCCAACAATGTCTGAAAATGGCCGAGCATCCGGGCGATGGTGTCGCGCTCAAACAAGTCGAGGTTGTATTCCAGTGCCGCGCGGAGCCCTTGGGGTGTTTCCATCAGGGACAGGGTCAAATCGAACTTGGCAGTGCCGCAGTCCACGTCGATCGGCTGCAGTTGCAGTCCTGGCAATTGCCCCGGCGCCATCGGCGTGTTCTGCAACACGAACATGACCTGGAACAGGGGATTGCGGCTGAGGGTCCGTTCCGGCTGCAGTTCCTGCACCAGTTTCTCGAACGGCAAATCCTGATGAGCAAATGCGCTGAGCGCGTCTTCGCGTACACGCTGAAGCAATCCCCGGAACGTCGGGTCGCCTGCCAGGTCACCGCGGAAAACCAGCGTGTTGACGAAGAAACCGATCAGGTTCTCCAGATCCAACTGGTTTCGGCCAGCGACGACAGAGCCGACCAGGACGTCTTCCTGGCGGGTGTAACGGTGCTGAGCGCCTGGGTCAACGCCGGTGGAAGCTGAAGCGTTTCGGTCGCGCCGCGCAAGCTTTGTACCGCTGGACGCGGCCGGTCCGTCGGCAAATCGAGGATCGGAAGGGTGCCACTCAATTGTTTTCTCCAGTAAGCCAGTTGGCGTTCCAACGCCGCACCCCTGAGCGAGTCCCGTTCCCAGAGCGCATAGTCGGTGTATTGGATGGGCAGCTCGGGCAACGCCGGCGGCGTTCCGGAGCGGAAAGAGTCGTAATGGGCGGCCAGTTCGCGGAAGAGAACGCCGATCGACCAGCCATCAGACACGATGTGGTGCATGGTTATCTGCAGCACGTGTTCGTTGGCTTCGAGTTGGATCAACAACGCGCGCAGCAGCAAATCGCCCGACAAATCGAACGGTTTTCGAGCTTCTGCCTCAAGCGCCAGCCTCAATTCCTCCTCGCGCCGCCCGCCGGGCACCCGGCCCAGATCAGTCGCTTGCAACTTCAGGGTCCGATTCCCGGCAATCGTCTGTGCCGGATTCCCGTCGCTCTCGATAAAGTTCGCACGCAGGACTTCGTGTCGCCGGATGATTTCGTTGAGGCTTCGTTCCAGCGCGGCGACGTTGAGCGCGCCCGTCAACCTCACGGCCTGGCAAAGGTTATAGACCGAACTGCCCGGCTCCAGGCGGTCGAGAAACCAGAGCCGCTGTTGAGCGTAGGAAAGCGGCAGGTTTTCCCCTTGCGCGCGGTGTGGAATTACCGGTCGCTCGCACCTCTTCCCGGCGGCGTTAAGCGCACCTTGGAGGCGTTTTTCCAACAACGCCTTCTGGGAATCGGACAACTCCCGCCTCGACAACGTCAATTCGTTTCGGACTTTCATGATCGCTGGTTTGCCAACCACGCAGAGTCTCCAGCTCCAGCCAGGCGCTCGGCTTCCTCATCGGACAACTCCCTGATTTCCCGGACGAGCGTGTCTTCAATCGCGGCCGCCAGTTCCGTGATCGCTGGCGCTTCAAAGAAACGGCGGAAGGACACCTCAACGTGGAATGCCTCCCGCACGCGGGTGAGCACCTGCATGACCAGCAGCGAGTGGCCGCCCAACTCGAAAAAATTGTCGTGAATGCCAACTTTGTTCAGACCGAGCACTTCACTCCAGATTTCCACCAGGGCTTCCTCAGTCGTCGTGCGCGGAGCGGCGTAAACCTTTTCCAGGTCCGGCCGATTTTGGTCCGGCGCAGGCAACGCGCGCCGGTCCACTTTGCCGTTCGGCGTCAGGGGCAGCTTGTCGAGCAGCACGAAAGCGGACACCATCATGTAATCAGGTAATTTCGTTTTCAGAAAGTCGCGCAGTTCGTTCGTCTTGAGCGCGGTGTTCGGCCTGGCCACGACATACGCCACCAGACGCTTCTCGCCCGGGGCGTCCTGCCGGGCGACCACCACGCTCTCGCCCACGGCGGGATGCCGGCCCATCACGGCTTCGATTTCACCGAGTTCGATTCGGTAGCCGCGGATCTTGACCTGGTGGTCCAGGCGTCCCAGGAACTCGAGCTTGCCGTCGGGCAGATAACGCGCCAGGTCGCCGGTCCTGTAGAGACGCGCGCCGGACCGGTCGCTGAAAGGATTGAGAACAAACTTTTCCGTGGTCAGTTCGGGGCGATTCAAATAACCCCGGGCCAATCCATCGCCGCTGATGCACACCTCGCCCGGCACACCGATTGGCATCGGCTGCGAGTGCCTGTCCAAAATGTAAACCTGCGTGTTGGCGATCGGTCGGCCAATCGTTGCTGGTCCGTTTGGACTTCGCAGGGCAAACGTCGAGTAAGTGGTGTCCTCAGATGGACCATAGAGATCATAGACCTTTTGAATCGTCCCCAGGTTGTAAAGCTGTTGGACCATCCTGGTTGAGAGTGGTTCGCCGGCCAGATTGACGGTGCGGACCGAATCGGGCACGCCGCCCGTCCTCAACAACTCGGCGATGGCCGATGGAACGGTGTTGATCAAACTCACTTCGCGGCGCGCGGGCAAGCTGGGCAACTGCAGGGCGTTGTCGGCCAGGATCACCGTCCCGCCCCAGCTCAACGGAACAAACAACTCAAACACCGACAAATCGAAGCAGATCGACGTGGAGGCGAGCACGCCCGCCAATTCCTCCCGCGTGAAGATACTTTTCGCCCAATGGATGAAGGCGACTGCGCTGCGGTGCTCGATGGCAACGCCTTTCGGTTTGCCAGTGGAGCCGGAAGTGTAGATGACGTAGGCCAGATTGTCCGGCGAGAGGCCTGAGCGCGGAGCACAGAACGAAGAGCGCCGATGGACTTCGTCCTTCACGTCGAGGCAGACCAGTCTGAAATCTGAGTTCTGAGATTTGAAATTGTCGCGAAACGACTTTTGCGTCAGCAGCACGGGGGCACGGGCATCCTCCAGGATGAAAGTCAGCCGTTCCTGGGGATAAGCCGGGTCCAACGGAACGTACGCGCCGCCGGCCTTGAGAATGGCCAGCAACCCGACGACCATCGCCGCCGACCGATCGAGGCAAACCCCCACGAGTGTTTCCGGACCCACGCCCAGTTCGCGCAACCGGTTCGCCAACTGATCGGCACGACCGTTCAGTTCATCGTAGGTGAGTCGCTCTGCTCCACAAATCAATGCGATGGCCTGAGGTGCTCGCTCAACCTGGGCCTGGAACAATTCATGGACGCTGACATCGCGGGGATACTCGGCGGCGGTACTGTTCCATTCCACCAGCACTTGACGCCGTTCGGCCTCGCTCAGCAGCGGCAATTCAAACAACCGTTGTTCTGCGTTGTCGATTGCTTTTTCCAGCAGCATTTCAAACTGCCCCAGCAGCCTCGTGATGATCGCGTCGTCGAACAGTTCCGTGCTGTAATAGCAGTCCAGCGAAAGACCCTCGTCCGTCTCAGTCGCGTTGAAATTGATGTCGAAATTGACGAAGCGTTTGGGGTTGCGGGCGACTTCAACGGCAAGCCGCTCGAAGTTCAGCCTGCCCCGCAGCCGGCCAACGTTGAACGTCACGTTCGCCAGCGGCACCCGGTTGGGGTCGCGCGGCAGGTTCAGTTTGCGGATCAGACTGCCGAACGGATATTGATGACGCTCGAACGCATCGAGAACTGTTTGCCGGAGAGCGGAGAGATACCCGCCGAATTTTTGGCGGGCATCAAAACGGCTGCGCAAGGGCAGCAGGTTCACACAGTGGCCGACGAGGTGTTTCGCCCCGCCCATGATCTGTCCCGCCGCCGGCGCGCCGATCACGATGTCGTCCTGCCCGCTCAACCGGTGCACCAGCGCGTTAAACACGGCGAGCAACGTCGTGAATGTCGTGCAATTGCGCTCGGCGCTGAAGCGTTTCACCGCCGCCGCCAGTCCCGGCTTGAGCGAGCGGACCTGATGTGATCCGGCGTAAGTCCGCGTCGCCGGGCGTGGCCGATCACTCGGCAATTCCAGAACCGGAACTGAATCCGAAAACTGCTTCACCCAATAGGCCTCGGCGGCGGCAGACTCAGGGCTTTGTTGTTCGACCACTTCGCTCTGCGCATAAGCGCTGAACGGCATCGGCTCCGGCAGCCCGCACGACCCGCCCCGGCAGTTGGCCGAATAAAGTTCGCCCAACTCGTAAAGCAGCACGCTCATTGACCAACCGTCGCAGATGAGGTGGTGCGCCGTGAAGACGAGCCGATGATGGTCCGCCGCCAGCCGGACGATTTGCGCGCGCAGCAGCGGGCCGTTGACCAGATCGAATTCATGCTGGATTTCGCGGCCGATGAGGTCGTTCACGCACGCTTCGTGGTTGCGTTCGTCCAAATCCGAAAAGTCAACCAGCGGCGCTTCCATCCGGGCCGTGGCGGCGATTCGTTGGAAAGCGCCGGACGGACTGAATGTCGTCCGCAATGCTTCATGCCGCTCGACCAGTTGTTGGACCGCTCGCCGCAACGCCTCCATCTGGAGGGGCCCGCGCAGGCGCAGCGTGCACGATTCGTTGTAAGCCGTGGAGACCGCCGGGCCCAATTGGGTGGCAAACCAGATTTCACGCTGCGCCTCGGTGAGCGGGATGGTCTTCCCGTCCGCAGCCTCGGTTTCAGCAGGCCGCACGATGGCAGGCTTCAGCCTGGGTTCGGCCCGCGGAGGGTCCGCAGTTTGACGCGAACCTTTTCGTCGCGCGGCCACCGGCTTTTGCCCGTCGAGATGGGCCGCCAGTTTTTCCAGGGTGGTGACCTCTTCCAGCAACTGGCGGAAGGTGACGTTGGAGCCGAACCGCTTCTGCACGGCCTGGCTGGCCTGGGTGAGGAACAGCGAATCAAATCCCAGCTCAAGAAATTTCGCCGATGTATCGGCGTGCGAGAGGTGCACGCCGGACAATTCCTGGAAGACCGCTTTCAGTTCCGACAGCGTTTGATTTTCGCACTGGTCAACCTGCGTCGGGTCGAATCGCGGCTTTCCGGCCTCCTGCTTCTTTGTTTCCTCAGCGGGCGGGTCCTCCGCGAGGCCATGAGAACCATTCCGCTGGACCTGGTTGACGTCCGCCTGGCATGCGGCCGGTTCAATCCAGTAACGCTTTCGTTCGAACGGATAGGTCGGCAGCGGGAGCCGATGCCGTCGCTCGTGCGAATAAAAGCCCCGCCAGTCCACCGCGCCGCCGGCGAGCCACAGCCGTCCCAGCGCGTTCAGCAAGGACGCCTGATCGGCCCCCGTTTCCCGCGCGTGGCTGAGTGAAGAGAGGACCCTGAGGGCGGGGCTTACCGCGGGATGTTGCTGCGCCAGGGTGCTCAAGGTGTGACCCGGTCCGACTCCTAGGAGGATTCCCCTTTGCCCCTGCGCCAGTTCGCTGAGGCCGTCGGCAAAACGAACGGTCTGGCGCAAATGCGCCGCCCAATAATTGGGGTCGGTCGCTTCCTGCGCCGTAATCCATTTGCCGGTGACGTTCGAGACGCAGGGAATTTGCGGCGGGTTCAACTTCACTTTTCTGACCTTCGCCGCGAACAGGTGGAGCACGGGCTCCACCATCTCCGAATGGAACGCGTGCGACGTGTGCAATCGCCGGCAGGCCGCGCCCCGCTCTTTGAGTTTCTTTTCCAGCGTTTCGATGGCGTCATGCGGTCCCGAAGCGACGCACAGCGAAGGGGCATTGACCGCCGCCAGCGAAAGTTTGCTGCCCAGCAGTGTTTTGATTTCCTGTTCGGGCAAACGGACTGCCAACATTGCGCCGCGCGGTTGCTTTTGCACCAGGCGACCGCGCGCGGCGATCAAGGCCAGGGCGTCTTCAAGCGAAAAAACTCCGGCCAAACATGCGGCCACATATTCGCCCACGCTGTGGCCGATCATCGCCTGGGGTTGAGTGCCCCAGCTCATCCAGAGTTGCGCCAGTGCATACTCGATGACAAACAGCGCCGGCTGCGTGAGGAAGGTTTGGCTCAGTTGCTCAGCAGCTTGCTCAAGTTTGTCCGCCTCCGGATAAAGAACGGTCCGCAGGTCAAGTTCCAGATGCGGCTGGAGAATTTCGCAGCAGCGGTTCACCTGCTCGCGGAACACGGCCTCCGTTTCGTAAAGCTCGCGGCCCATGCCTGCGTGCTGGGCGCCCTGGCCGGGAAACATGAACGCGACACGGGGTTGCTCCTCGCCAGGTTGTCCGGTGAAAGCGCGCTTCGCGTCGCGCCCGGCCAGCGCTTGCACTGCATCCGGGACGCTGTGGCAGACTGCCATCCGCCGATGGCCGAAGGGCTTTCGGCCGACCTGCAAAGTAAAGGCGACGTCGGCCAGATTGATTTCGGGATTCTTCTTGAGGCAATCCACCAGATTGGCCGCGGCTGTTTCGAGCGCGGACTCTGTTTTGGCCGAGAGCAACAGGAGATGCCAGGGGCGCGATTTGCCGGATGGCTCGACGGCGGGCGTTTCTTCGAGCACAACGTGGGCGTTGGTGCCGCCGATGCCAAAGGAGCTGACTCCCGCGCGTCGCGGTGTTCGGCCCGGCTTCCACTCGCGCAGCTTGTCGTTCACATAGAACGGGCTGTTGGCAAAATCGACTTTCGGACTGGGTCTCTGGAAATGCAGGCTGGGTGGCAGTTGTTTATGCTGCAGCGCCAGGACCGTTTTGATCAGCCCGGCCACGCCGGCGGCGGCGTCGAGATGGCCGATGTTGCTCTTCACCGAGCCGATGGCGCAAAAACCCGTCGCGGCCGTGCCCGCGCGAAAGGCTTTGGTCAGGCCGGCGATTTCGATGGGATCGCCCAGCGGCGTGCCGGTGCCGTGCGCTTCGAGGCAGGAAATGGACTCGGGTTCGACATCGGCGTTCGCCTGCGCCATCGCAATCACTTCCGCCTGGCCGTCAATGCTCGGCGCCGTGTAGCCGATCTTCAGCGACCCGTCGTTGTTGATGGCGCAACCTTTGATGACGGCGCAAATGTGGTCGCCGTCCGCGAGCGCGTCGGACAACCGCCGCAACACAACGATGCCGACGCCGTCGCCGGAAACGGTTCCCCCCGCATCCGCGTCGAATGCCCGGCAATGGCCATCGGGCGAAATGATTCCCCCTTCCTGATAGAGCAGCCCTTTTTTTTGCGGGAACGTAATGGACGCGCCGCCCGCCAGCGCCATGTCGCATTGGTAATTCAAAAGATTCTGGCAGGCGAGGCAGACCGCGACCAGCGAGGTGGAACAGGCGGTTTGAACGGTCAGGCTCGGACCGCGAAGGTTGAGTTTGTAAGAGACGCGCGTCGGCAGGTAGTCCTTGTCGCTGGCGAGCATGATTTGAAACCCGCCAACGAGGCCGATCAGGTCGCGATGCGGGACCAGGTTCGAGAGCAGGTAGGTATTCATGCTCGAACCGGCGAACAGGCCGATCAGGCCGCCGAAAGTGTCCGGATTGTGGCCCGCGTTTTCGAGCGCCTCCCACGCGTTTTCCAAAAAGACCCGATGCTGCGGATCCATGATTTCGGCTTCCTTGGGATTCACGCTGAAAAACGCAGCGTCGAACCAATCCGCCTCTTCCAGAACGGCGCGGGCTTTGACGAAATTCGGGTTGTTCTTTGGCGGCGGGCCGTCGAGCAGGGACGATTGCAACTCCTCGTCCTGGAAGAAGGACACCGACTCCACTCCGTCGCGGAGATTGCGCCAGAAGTCCTCCAGGTTTTTGGCGCCCGGAAAGCGGCCGGCCAGACCGATGATGGCGATGCTCTCGGTCTGTGATTCCGAAGGGTTCATAACCTCACTCTCGCGCCAAATTGTTTGTGGCCTGCGGCCGCCTTTTGTCTTTGCGTTCGTTCCTGGATCTTTTGCGCCAAGGGTTCTTCCTTGTTCTTTTCGCCGAGACAACCGGCCAGCGACCGGATGGTTGGATATTCGAACAACTTGATGACGGGCAGGTCGGCGCCGAGCCTTTCGCGCAACTTGTTTTGGACTTGCACCACCTGAAGCGAGTGGCCGCCGAGATCGAAAAAGTTGTCGTTCACGCCGGGGTTCTTGATGAACAATACTTCCTCCCAGACGGCAGCAATATCCTGCTCCAGGCCGGCGCCAGGCGCGACGAAAGTCGTGTCCGACTTCAGACGATGATTCTCCGGCGTGGGCAGCGCGCGGCGGTCCACTTTGCCGTTCGGCGTGAGCGGCAGTTGCTCCAGCATCATGAACGCCGACGGCACCATGTAATCCGGTAATTTCTCGCGCAGGAACCGGCGCAGTTCGTTGAGCGAAACAGCGGTTTGGGTGTAAGTCGTCAGATAGGCGATCAGTCGTTTGTCGCCCGGTGCATCTTCGCGCGCGACCACGACCGCTTCGCGCACCTTGGTGAATTGCAGCAGCACGGCTTCGATTTCGCCCAGTTCGATGCGGAAACCGCGGATCTTCACCTGATGGTCCATGCGTCCGAGCAGTTCGATGTTGCCGTCGGGCGACCGGCGGGCAAGGTCGCCGGTGCGATACACTCGCGCGTTCGGCTCGTCGCTGAACGGGTGGCGGATGAATTTTTCGGCGGTCAGCTCCGGACGATTGAGATAGCCGCGTGCCAGACCGTCGCCGCCGATGAACAGTTCGCCGGGCACACCAACCGGAACCGGCTGGAGATAACGGTCGAGAATATAAAACTGCGTGTTGGCAATCGGCCGACCGATGACGACCGGGGCGTTGCCCGGCTCAATCTTCGCGGCAGCCGACCAAATGGTCGTCTCGGTTGGGCCGTAAAGGTTCCAAAGCCCCGCACAGCGTTCCAACAATCGGTTCGCCAGCTCGCGCGACAACGCTTCGCCGCCGCAAAAAACCCTCAATGATTTGTTCCCTGGCCAGCGCGAATCGATCAGCAACCGCCAGGTGGCAGGCGTCGCTTGCATAGCTGTCGCGCAGGTCTCGGCAATCTTCGCCGCGAGTTGAGCGCCATCGGCGGCTTCCTCGCGGGTGGCCAAAACGACGCGAGCGCCAACGCTCAGTGGCAGGAACAGCTCCAGCGCGGCGATGTCAAACGACAAGGTGGTCACCGCGAGCAGCGTGTCCGCGCTGGTCAGGCCCGGTTCGCTTCGCATGGAGTTGAGGAAATTGACAACGGCGCGATGCGGAATCTGTACGCCCTTCGGTTTGCCCGTGGAGCCGGACGTGTAGATCACATAAGCCAGGTGTTCCGGACTGACCGTCTCGGAAGGATTTTCCTGGCTTTCGCGCGCAATCAGTTTCCATTCGCTGTCGAGGCAGACGAAGCGCGCGCGGTCCTTGGGCAAAGCCTCGAGCAGTCGCCGTTGCGTCACCACGATCGGCGCCTGGGAATCCTCCAGCATGAAGGCGAGCCGTTCCTGGGGATAAGAGGGGTCGAGCGGCACATAAGCGCCGCCGGCTTTGAGAATGCCGAGCAAGCCCACGACCAGGTCCAGCGAGCGGTCCCGACAAATGCCGACGAGCGCGTCCGGTTGCACACCGAGCTTTCGGAGATGATGCGCCACCTGGTTCGCGCTCTGGTTGAGTTCGCGATACGTCAGATGTTGGTCGCCGAAAACG
>QHOP01000123.1 GCA_003219345.1 Verrucomicrobiota bacterium | reverse complement strand
GAAGCAGGATGCGCCGAGCGGAACCGCTTCCACGCTCGCGGAAATCCTCGCCGATGTTCGCCAGCAGCAACTCAGCAAAGTGATTCGGCACGGCCGACACGGCGTCACCGGCGAGCGCACCGCGGCGGAAATCGGCATGCACTCGTTGCGCGGCGGCGACGTCGTGGGCGATCACACGGTGATTTTCGCGGCGACCGGGGAGCGTTTGGAATTGACGCACAAAGCGTCGAGCCGCGGGACCTTTGCCAACGGCGCGTTGCGCGCGGCGCAGTGGGTCGTCAAACAAAAGCCCGGCCTTTACGACATGCAGGACGTGCTGGGACTGAAGTAGGACGGGCTTCCAGCCTGTCTCTGCGGTCACGCAGTTCTTGCCAGCCGCTCCAGAAATTTCGCATTAAATCATGAGACAGGCAGGACGCCCGTCCTACGAAAATGCCGATCAAATCACCATTCGATATCCCGAAACTGCAATTGGAACTGCAGAAGCTGGCGTTCGTCGCGCTCGGCTCGAACCTGGACGACCCAAAGCAGAACGTACTTCGCGCCATGAATCGCCTTCAGGTTACCTCTGATTTTCCGTTGCTGTGTTCTTCGTGCTGGCAAAGCACGCCGGTCGATTGTCCGGCGGATTCACCCGCGTTCGTGAACGCGGTGGTTGGCTTGCTGCCACGGGCCAACGAAACGTCGGAGAGCCTGTTCGACAATCTTCAGTCGCTGGAGAAAGAGTTTGGCAGGCAACCAAAGACAGTGTTCAACGAACCGCGCGTTTTGGACCTGGACCTGATCGTCTTCCGCCAGGAGACGCGCAACTCGGAACGATTGACGCTGCCCCATCCACGGGCGCACCTGCGCCGGTTCGTCTTGCAGCCGCTGAGCGAAATTGCGGCCGACCTGGTTTTGCCAGGGCAGGTTCTCAACGTTCGTCAGTTGCTCGAAACACTGGATTCGTCCGAAAGACTGCTGCGCCTGGGCTGATGCCCTGGAACCGTAGGAAGCGCGTTTCGTCCGAAAGGTGATCACTGAATTGTCGCGCCCGCGGCTACCGAAACGAAGTCTTTCGCGTTTGAAACTTCAACTCCATTCACAAAGCGACTCCACATACGCTGCCGAGCCGTCGCGCAGCCAGCCGTCCAGTTGGGCTTGGTCTTTGAGTTGTTGGCCGCGCAGGCGGGGAACGACGACGAAGCGCGAATCGATCTCGGAAATCCCGGTCATGTCGCCCCAGAGTTTCTCGAATTGCGCCACTGGAAAAATATCCTCCTGGCCGTGGCCCCAACGTTTTTTCACGTCTTTAAGCGTGATGTAAGTGGGCATCTTCGCGCCAAGCGCGCGGATGGCGGACGTGATTTTTTCCTCGCGGCCGGCGAGGAGGTCGTCGCGGCCGAGCGTAAACGCCGCCAGTAATTTGTCGAGGTCGATCCAGGTCGTCATTGAGTTGTAGTAATTCAGGGCGAACTCGGCTTCCTCACGCGGCATGGCGAGACCCTCGACAAGGCGGACCCGTCCGTTCACGCGCGCCAGCCCGCCGCCGCGGTCGTCGATCCGGCGGGTAATCACCTCGAACGTCAGGCACGCCCCCGAACGGATGTGCAGGCCGAGCAGCGCGGGATCAAGGTTCGCGCCGAGCGTGTCGATGTTGTGCAGCAGGAGATATTTCAACTGCGGCCGCGCGGCAAGCAGCTTCGCCAGCACCCCGTTGCGGAATAGGTTCGGCACTTCATACCAATGCCCGACCGGATGGAGGCACTGGATCGGGATATTGTCGGTATAATCGCTGGCCTCGCCCGCTGCGCGCGCCCAGTTGATAAGAGCGGCACGCAGACTGTCGCGGACTTTCTGCTGCTGTTCGTCAAGCATTTGTTGAGGCATCTCCTCCCAGGCGAACCGGAGATCTCGCACCGTGGGGATCATGCGCAGGCCGACCGTTTTACCCGGCGAGAAAAAGAGCGGCCCTTCGTAGCCATAATTGTTTTGGCGCGCGAGAAATTCAGACGTCGGCCCGTGAGTGAGGTAACTGGTCGTAAAAATGTGCGGGACGGGAGTTCCGACGCTGCGCGACACGCGGCGGCTCTTGGCCAAATGTGTTTCGACGAAGGTGCGATGGCGTCCGGCAAGTTTGCAGAACGGATGCAGCGCCTTCACGACGCCTGCGCCTTCCGTCCAACGGGAACCCGCTCCGGCGGCAAGCGTAACGATGGCGATTTCGCCCCTGTGAATTGCGAGCGAGCCACTTCCGCGAAGATCCGCAAGTTCACGAGACGGATCGTCCTTGGAGCAGTTCGATTGGTTGCCAACCAAGCCACCGGAATCGAAAACGTCGTCAGCTTTTACATCCTCAATCACCGCGCTGGCCGGCAATCGGTTTTGCGCAAGGCCGATGCGGCCTTCCTTCAAGTTGGCGCGGATTTGCTCGTGCTGCGCGCGATCGAACCCATGTTCGTCCAGCAGCGCGGCGAGGGGAGGGCCGGCGGCGGACTCGGCTTTGCCGCGCGGGAGCAGCGCGTCGAAGAGCGTCTGCACGATCCCGCGCAACTCGGGCCTGGTCCGGCAGGCTGCCCCGAATTTGTCCAGCTCGGCCCGGCGCAGCGGCGAGAGCGCGCGCAACTCCTGCCGCAGCAACGTCGGGACGGTGAGCGCGTAGTAGCCCTGAGGCATCAGCGCGTCGGCGTCGGCGAGCAAATCGGCGAAGGTGCCGTTTTCGTTGATGGCAAAATCATAAACCACCGGCTCCATCGCGAAGGGCAGAGCGTGCTGCAACTCGCGCTTCGTCGCCGACATGATTTCCTGCAGGCGTTGCTGTGCGGCGGACTTCTTTTCCGGCGCGAAAATGAATCCCATGCCGCCGCCCGACATGCCGCCGAGCATCCAGAAGCCCCAGAAGTCTTCCCCGAACCCGGAGGCCACACGCTCGATGAGCGTCTCGGAGTAATAGCTGGTGGCCCAGGGAATAATGGTTTGAATCGGCCGGCGAAAATTGCGCGTGGTGGCCGCGCCGATGGCGCGGACATCGCCTTTCTTCAGTGCGGAAAGAATTTCGTCGAGTATGCCGAGGGCCTCCTGGCGGCCGCGCCACTCGGCTTCGGAGCGGAGCAGGTATTTCTCGGTGACCATTTCGAGGATCGGGCCCACATTTTGCGCCATACCGCCGTGCACGAGCACGAGGCATTCCTGCAGTTTGCGACGCGTCTCAGGCGAGGCGTCACTCTGTTCGAGGATACGGTGCTGTGGCATGAGTCGGCCGCGACTGACGCCGAATTCCGGGTCGCTTTCGCCGGCTGACATCCCGGTGATAAGCTTCATGGCAGGCCAGACGCCGCCTGAATCCTGCCAGCCGCCGCCCGAGCCGCCCAGCCATTCGCCCAGGATGGCGCGAGCGAGCACAAGCCGTCGTTCGTGTTCCTGCAAAGGCCCGGTCAACGACGCGGCCTGGCCCGTGGCCCGCATGCAGAGGCTGATCAGCGCCGCGAGCAGATTGGTGGAGACCGCGAGCCGCGAGCCTTTCGGGATGTTGTTCACGCTGCTGACGATTTCGAGCCCGCGTCCGGGACCGACGATGCGCGCGAGCAGTTCCGCGAGGCTCTGGCCGGAACCTTCGATGCCCGGAGGCACGATGCCGCTGGCGATGACAGCGGCCTTCAGCAGACCGAGGTAGTCTTTCGCGAAATCAAAAAAGTCGGCCAGATGCGTGATGTCTGTGGCCGCTCCCAAGTCCACACTCGTCAGGCGCAGTACCGGTTCTTCGATAACGCGCAGATAAGCTTCAACGGGCGGCTTCGGCGATGGGTCGCGCCCGTGTACCGCGAGGTCAATCGAAACGTTCAGAACTTTCGCTCCTTCGGGATAGTCCATCGCGAGGAAGAAAATGTCGCTCCAGCCGCAGTGGGTTAAATCCATTCGCACCGGCGTGCGTTCGCGCAGCAGTGGATACGTGCCGTCAATCGGGCTTTGTCGCAGCAGTTCGGGACGGATGCGCAGCGGGTGGTCCAAGGGATGGCCCATGCGGAACATCCACTGGTTGCCGCGTACCGAACGGACGCTGCGACGCACCTGGTCCGCGAGCGTCTGGAAGGCCAGTCGGTGGTACGCCGCTGCGAGGGCGCTCGAAATGCCGTCGCTCGGCCCATCGGTTTTCTGGACGGAAAAAAAATTTTCGATGGCTTCTTCGAAGCGGCGTTGCAGAAGATGTTCGTAACCTTTGAAGGGAACCAGCCCGCGGGTTCTGCGTTCCGCGCCTTGCATTCCGAGTTTGGCTGGCAAATGGAACCGATGGATCGCGTAAAGAAAAAACAGCGCCCGGACGCGTTCGTAAAGATTCTCACTGCGGCGGCGGAAGGCGTCGAGCTCAACGCATTCTTCGAGCAGCGCCTGGAGCGAAAGTTTCACGCCGACCGCGTCGAGCGATTGATTCCGAACAGCCGGGTCAGTGGACGAGATGATTTCGACGAGTCGGCTGGTCATTTTCCTTTGATCGCGAGCAACTCCACCAGACCGGTCATCACTTCGTCGCGGTCCTGCCCGGCCAGCGCGATGGCGAGCTGCGCGGTGAGCAGGCCGTATTTGACTCCGATGTCGTAACGGCGTCCGTGCAGTTCGCAGGCGAGATAACGTTCGCGCACGGCCAGTTTCGCGAGCGCGGCGGTCAATTGCACGCCGCCTTTGTCGCCGCGTTTGGCGACCTCGTCGGCGAGAATGTTCATGACTGTCGGGGTCAACACGTGCATTCCAAAGAAGCAGAGATAGTGACCGGCGCGCAGGCCGGCAACGATCAGGCGCTGTTCGGCCTCGGTGGGGGCCGGCTTCTCGATGACTTCCGCGACTTCGTAAAGGCCCTTGCGCCCGGTCACCAACTTGCCTCCCACGGTCCCGTAATAGGGCAGCTTGCTTTCATGCGTGGCCTGGACTGCGGACACCGCGCAATTCTCCGCAGAGGCCATCTCGACCAGTTGCTGGGCACATCGTTTTTGACCGCCGCTGACATAAAGGTGATCGCCGACGAGTAGAAGAAACGGCTGTTCGAGGGTGAACTTATTCGCACACCAGACGGCATGTCCGTAGCCGAGCGGCGCGGGCTGTTCGACGAATTGAAGTCGCTTGCCGTGGTGGCCCGCCGCGTCGGTGTATGCCGCCTCGTCGCCCGGAGACACCACCACGCAGATCTCCTCCGCGCCCGCGTCCAGAATCTCCTCGATGATAATGCGCAAGGCGCTCTTTTGCGCGCCATCGCGGTCCACGAGCGTCTGCAGCGGTAACGTGCGTTGGGCTTTGCTCGCGGCCGTTATGATCGCCTTTTTAATCTCCACGATCGAATCGTTTGTTGGGTTGTAAACCGCGCCGAGACTCACATATCGCCAACCGGTCGTCAACTGCGCGCCACGCCCGGTTTTCGATCTGCGCAAAAGTCTGCAATTTGATTTCAGAGACCGTGGACAACCAAGGTGAAGGGAGGTTTTGTCTTGAACGTCGAACCGGTTGCGTGACTATCTTTGCTGATTCGGCAGGAAAACGGCAACATCAAGAATGTGTTACTTCAGAGCATCGGTGGACGGACGAGGACGTGGCGTATGGTGGCTGGGGTTCCTGACGAGCCTCCTGCTCGTGGTGAAGGCTCCGCGGTTCGCCGCGGCGGCGGTTGGTCGCGATTCCCCCGCCAAAGGGGAAGCCGATTTCAGCCGCGATGTCCTGCCGATTCTTTCCGACAACTGCTTTAAGTGCCACGGACCGGATGAAAAAGCGCGCAAAGCGAAACTGCGGCTCGACACCAAAGATGGCGCGTTTCGCGTCAAGGACGGAAAGACTGTGATCGTGCCGGGCAAAAGCGCCGAGAGCGAGTTGTTCAAGCGTATCATCACCAGCGACCCGGACGATCTGATGCCTCCGCCCGAATCGAACCACAAGCTGACAGTGAAACAAATCGCGCTCGTGAGGCGGTGGATTGACGAAGGCGCGAAATGGGGCCGGCACTGGGCTTTCAATCCCATTGCGTCACCATCGCCGCCGCGCGTGAAGAACAAACATTGGCCGGTGAATGAGATCGACCGATTTGTCCTGGCCCGATTGGACGAAGAGAAACTCGCGCCGTCGCCGGAAGCAGACCGCGAGCGTTTGATTCGGCGGGTCACGTTTGATCTCACCGGCCTTCCGCCGACGTCCGTGGAGATTGATGCGTTCCTTAACGACAAATCATCGAATGCTTACGAGAAAGTCGTCGATCGTTTGCTGAACTCGCCCCGCTACGGCGAGCGGATGGCTGCGTCATGGCTCGACCTCGCGCGTTACGCGGACACGTATGGATATCAGATGGACGCGCCCCGGCCGGTGTGGCCGTACCGCGATTGGGTCATTAAGGCGTTCAACGAGAACCTGCCCTTCGACCGGTTCGCGACCTGGCAGCTTGCCGGCGATCTGCTGCCTGAAGCAACGAAGGAGCAGCGTCTGGCCACCGCGTTCAACCGCCTCCACCTGCAGAACGAGGAAGGTGGCGTCGTCGAAGAAGAGTTCCGGGTCAGTTATGTGGTGGATCGCGTCGATACCTTCGGCACGGCGTTCCTGGGTCTGACGCTGGAATGCTCCCGCTGTCACGATCACAAGTTTGATCCGATTACCATGCGGGATTTCTATTCGCTCTTTTCGTTTTTCCAGAACATCGATGAGGCCGGGCAGAATCCGTACACCGGCTTCGTGGATTACACCCCGGTGCCGACACTGTTGCTGTCCGACACCGCCACCGATGAGAAACTCGCCAAGCTGGCGCAACAGATCGTTGCCAAAGAAAAGCAGTTCACCGCCATGCGCGAAGCCGCCCGCGGCGCATTCGCGGAATGGCTCAAGAGCAAACCGGACGAACCATCGGTGCCGGGGCTTGTGGCCGCCTTTTCTTTCGATGAAATCGAAACCAACAAGGTTGCCAACAGCGTCGATTCTTCCAAACCGGCCAGCGCCCATGAAGGGCCTACACTCGTCGAAGGCAAATACGGGAAGGCTGCGGAGTTGAATGGCGACAACGGATTCACCTTTCCCGGCGTCGGACATTTCACGCGGACGGATCCGTTTTCGATCGCGCTTTGGCTGCAAACGCCAACCCATGCTTCCCGGTACGTCGTGCTCCATCACACGAAGGCGCCCGCCGACGCCGGGAGTCGCGGTTATGAATTGCTGTTGGAGGATGGACACATCGCGGTTGGCCTGCACCATCTATGGCCGGGCAATTCGCTGAAAGTCCGCAGCAAAACGGCGATTCCTACGAATCAGTGGGTGCATGTGGCGTTCACTTATGACGGGTCGAGTCGAGCGGCCGGTGTCCGCCTTTTCCTCAACGGCGCGCCGGTCGAGTTTGAGGTCGTTCGCGACAAACTGCGCAAGGACATCACTTACCAGGGCGGCGAGCCCGACCTGGCCATCGGCTACCGGTTTCGTGACGCCGGGTTCAAAGGCGGCAAGCTGGACGAGCTTCGTATCTTCAATCGTGCGCTGACCGGGATCGAGGTTGCGGATGTCGCGGACGTTTCGGGCCGCGACGACCTGCGCGTCGCGTGGAAGGCAAACCCGGATTCGCTTGGCGCCGTCCAGCGTGATGGTCTGCTGGACTACTACGTGGCGAATGTGTATCCGCCAGCCAAACAATTCTTCGCGGATTTGGCCGCGCTGCGGCGCGAGCAGAATCGCACCATCAATCCGATCCTGGAAATCATGGCGATGGAAGAACTGTTGCGACCGAAGCCGGCTTACATCTTGAAACGCGGGGCCTACGACGCGCCCGGCGAACCGGTCTCGGCCGATACGCCGAAGGTGCTGCCGCCGTTCCCGAAAAATGCGCCGCGTAACCGTCTGGGCCTCGCGCAATGGTTGCTCTCTTCGGAAAATCCGTTGATGGCGCGCGTCACAGTAAACCGCGCCTGGCAGATGATGTTCGGACGCGGCATCGTCGAAACGAGCGACAACTTCGGCGCGCAAGGCGCCGTGCCAACGCATCCGCAGTTGCTCGACAGGTTGGCGAATGATTTCATGGCGTCAGGCTGGAACTACAAAGCGCTGTTGAAGAAGATCGCGATGTCCGCGACGTACCGCCAGTCATCCAAGGCAAGCCCCGAGCTGATCGCGCGCGATCCGGACAACAAATGGCTCGCCCGCGGTCCGGCCCGTCGCCTGACGGCGGAGATGCTGCGCGACGAAGCGCTCGCCGCGAGCGGACTGCTGGTGGAAAAGATCGGCGGGCCGAGCGTCAGGCCGTATCAACCGCCGGGTCTTTGGGAAATCGCGATGGGCAACCCGAAATACGAACAAGGTCATGGCGATGACCTGCACCGACGCAGCCTCTACACGTTCTGGAAACGCACCGTCCCGCCGCCGGTCATGGTTGCGTTCGACGCGCCGGAACGCAATGTGTGCATCGTCCGCCGCCAGAGCACCAGCA
>QHOP01000590.1 GCA_003219345.1 Verrucomicrobiota bacterium | reverse complement strand
AATAACAGCGGCATACCCGAGCATACGGCCCGTTTCCCGGCCCGCCGCCCACTCCTTGAGCGCCTCCGGGTCGCCGCCGAGCAACACGGGGATTTGCCGAACCTGGAAGTAGGCCGACGCAGCGCTCACAGGATTTGTTCCAGTCGCGATTCCAGTTCGCGTCGCGCGCAAAGCGCCTGCCGCGCGACATCCACCACCGGCCACGCCATCAACGCCAGCGCGACGCTGAACAGCGGCCAATTGAAGCCGACCGGCAACATGGTCCGCAGCGCTTCCGTCCCTTGGTTCGCCGCCAGAAGGGCGTCCCTCATGAAGACGAACAATGCGAGCGTAGCGCCCGCGCCACCGAGCGCAAGGGATTTCCAGTTGGAACCAAAGGCGGAAGAGTGTTCAAACTGCGTGACGAAAGTCCCCCACAAAATCATCAGAAAGGCGATGCTCATTGGCGCCCAGACCGGGCCCCACCAGGGCAGCGGAATGAGAAAGAGAATGTCCCAGTTTGACAGCGACCGCGGCCACCAGCCGGTGATGACCCGCAGGAAGACGTAGTAAAAGATGTCCCAGAGGCCAAAGGTGACAACCGCATAGCCCAGACGGCTGCGTGCGTTTTTTCCGGCCAGCCAACCTACGGCCAGCAACATGACCATCGTGGCCAGCTCGCGAACCACCTCTGCCTCGCCAAATCCTCCCGCCTCCGGCAATGGGTCAGGTTGATACGGGTCGATACGACCAATCAATGAGCGCAGGTAGTAAACCGCCGCCGCCTCCACCCACGCCATGGCGACAGCGTAAAGGGCGACGAGGAACCAGCGTTTGTGTTCCGGACTAATTCGATTCACGGCTGGTCCTTGCGGCGATCCAATCCAACAGCAGGAAAGAACAGACGAAGAAGGGAAAAATGCCGTAAAGCGTGTCACTGACCGAATGCGACCTCCGGTCAACGGCCAAAAACACCTGCGCACAAAACAACAAGGCAGCGGCGACCATCGCGACGCCCTGCCACGAAACCGGCTGGTAAAACCAGCCCCGTCTCTTGAACCATGCCGTGTTCATAATTTTTGTAATCGCCATTTCCCGATTTGAAGTGTTTCGCCCGCGCCGGTTCCGCGGTTGCCTCATCGCGGGGGCATCTTGGCACTCCACCCTGTCGAGTCCGGTCTGCAAGATTTCCGAAGACCCCTCACCCTCCCCATCCGATGGGGAGAGAACGCCCCCAGTGGGGGAGAGGGAAGGGTGAGGGGGTTCATGGGGAGCGTCATATCAGCATTACTTTGGTGTCGAGTTGCGTTCCTTCATCGCGTGACAATCATAAAGTTTTCCACGAAGGCGTACGCCACAAGCAATAATACCAGTCCGCCTGCCAACGACAACCACAACAGATGACCCGACATTCGTTTGACCGAAAGCGCGATGACAAATTCGTCGTTCACGATGTCCGCCGACAAATGAAAGACCTTCCACGCATTCAAGGCGAACGCGGCGAGCGGTCCACCCAGCACAACCACGGGTGACAAAATCAGCTTGAACACGGCATGAGCCATCATTGTGTCGAGCAACCGGTTCGCTCCCTCGACGCCGAAGGCGACATACAGGATGCCGGCGGCGCTGAAGAACAGCGCCGGCAATATCAGGACCATGCTGACGAGTCCCGGTTTGATCTTGAGTGAGTTCATATCGTTCATAACCGGAGGTGTTCACGCGGCGTTCAGCTCAAAACTGTTATCCGGGTGGGACGAGCCTTCCAGGGGATGAGCTGTCATTTCACGAATGGCCCGTTCTACCGAATCAATCAATGCGTCCGGCGTGGAAGTCCCCGCCGTGATGCCGACCGTTGCCGCGCCGGCAAACCATTCCAGACACAGATCGGAAGCGGTCTGAACGTGATGCACGCGCCCGCAGTGACTGGCGCACGTCGCCACCAGTTCACGGGTGTTGTTGCTCTGCGCCCCACCGACGACGATGACGACGTCGCTCCGCCGCGCCAGTTCGATGGCGGCGGACTGGCGTTGTTTCGTCGGCTGACAGACCGTGTCGATGAAACGAATTTCCGAGTTCGGAAAGCGCCGGCGAATCAAGGAAACGAGGTGTCGGACCCGCTCGATCGGCTGCGTGGTTTGCGCGGCGACACCGAACCGGGGGTGATCTCGGATCGCATCCACGTCCGTCTCGCAGAGCACGACATCGACCTCTGGCAGGTCTTCGGTCAGCCCGCGCACCTCCACATGATCGCGCCGGCCAATGATGATCGGGTGATAACCCTCTTCCACAAGTTTTGCGACGGCACGATGGGCGAAATGCACGAGCGGGCAAGTGGCCTCGACCACGTTGAGGCCACGCTCGCGCACGCGATTCATCATGCGTTCCGATGCGCCGTGCGCGGTGATCATGACGGTCGGCGTGGTGACCGCCGCCGGCTGGTGTTCGATGCGGATTCCTTTTTGCTGGAGCGATGCCAGCACGGTTTCGTTGTGCACCAGTTCCCCGAGGATAGTGAGCGGTTGCGCCTGGGCCTGGTCCAACGCCAGCGCAATGGCGTCGCGCACGCCAAAGCACATGCCCAGATGTTCTGCGCGGATGATTTTCATACGTCTTGGTGTCGGTTTTCGATCCGGTTCAGCTTCAAAATCCCATTTGCTTTGTATTGCAAAGTAAAAGACCGCAGTGGCCCGATTCTGTTCAAAGGTCCTGTTTATTTTCCTGATTTGGTCTGCTGAACGATTTGTTCGAGCAGGTTGATGTAGGTGGTGAAGGCTCTTCGGCCCCGCGATGTGAGCGCGAAGGTCGTCAACGGCCGGCCGCTCTGAAATTCCTTGGTCACCGAGACGTAGCCGGCTTCCTGCAACGTGCGGAGGTGCGCGGTGATGTTGCCGTCGGTCATATTCAACGTGTCGCGCATTTCAGTAAACGCAAGTTGAGGTGAGGCGGCCAGGAGCGACATGATGGCCAGTCGCCCCTTTTCGTGAATCACACGGTCGAGCTGCAAAAAAGGTCCCGGATTCACGCTTCATTCTTCCCCTTTTCGGTGAACCCCAGATAGACGCCATAAGCCAGATGCAGCCCGCCGAAAGTCGCGCCCATCAGCCAGTGCGCGTTGGCGAGGTCCGGCATGCCGGCAGCGTAGGTACGAGCGTTGACCACTGCCAGAGTCGCACAACCACACACGATAAACCCTCCGCCAAAAAACTTAATCCCGCGGGGCATGAAGAAACCCGCTGAATGAAGGGCGCAACCGTAAAGCACCATCCAGATCGGCGGCAGCCACCAAACGTGAAGCGGCTCGCGCCAGGTTGGCCAGGCCGTCAGGAAACCGCAAACGAGGCCGACGAAGAATGCCGGCAGCAGCGCCTGCACGACCCGCCGCGTCGGGGCGGACCATACTGGCTCGGCTTCCGTCAGCGCCTGTCGCCGGACGACAAAAAATGCGCCGGCCAAAGCGAACACCGACACGATCAACCAAT
Organism: Verrucomicrobiota bacterium; assembly: GCA_003219345.1. Classification (GTDB taxonomy): domain Bacteria; phylum Verrucomicrobiota; class Verrucomicrobiia; order Limisphaerales; family AV2; genus AV2. The sequence continues at coordinate 422 of QHOP01000590.1, read as the reverse complement.
AGACAGCAAAGCCGCGAGGCGACCCGACTCCTGAGAGCCGCCCGATCACCGCCGCCGCGAGTCCCAGGCCGCCCACCAGCAACATCATCGGAGCGAGCGCCCGGCGATAAATCGCCGAACGCTCCATCAGGGTTCGGATGACCTGCAGACTTTCCGTCGCCCAGCTCGATTCCATGGCGCATACTTTGCACTACAAAGTAAAAGAGTCAAGCGCGAATTTCTCGGAAATGCCGGCGGGAAATTGTCCGGTCAATTTGTGAGGTGAGGCGAGAGTCCTTTCGATCCCATTCCTTCGTTCGTGATCCAAGGCGGGCGCTGAAAAACTCCATATCCCGAAGCAGCCGAGGTCACGAGGCTCAAATTCCTTCAGAGACGGGAACATGGATCGGGTCCGACGAGCAACTGCTTTAGGCGTGCAGACT
>QHOP01000122.1 GCA_003219345.1 Verrucomicrobiota bacterium | reverse complement strand
AAAACCGCCGCGCCCGACCCGGTGCTCGAAGGACTGAACCGCTCTGTCGCCCTGCCTTGGTGAAATACTCAGGATGAGGTTTCCAGCTCTCGTCCAAGCACCAGATGCCCTTCGACCGTGACAGAATGAAGAGTGCGGCTGCACAGCTCGCTTCCAAAGACAGTCTTCATCGGCACGTCCTCCTGGAAATACCTTGGCTGGCGAGGGCAGCTCTACGACGAAGAGAAATATGTCACGCGCGGGAAGTTCTCGGAGAGCCGTTTCAACCGGGACTGCCTGGCCGAATACGCCGAAGTTTTCAAAACGGTTTGCGTCGATGCCGCCTATTACAAATTTCCTGACGATCGGCATCTCGAAGGTATGGTTTCGCAGGTTCCGTCCGACTTCCTTTTCGCCTTCAAAGTCACGGACGAGATCACGATCAAGAGGTTCGCAAACCTGCCGCGATTCGGCTTGCGGGCCGGGAAGTCCAACGAAAACTTTTTGAGCGCCGACCTGTTTGCGAAAGAGTTCCTCGGCCCGTGCGGGGAGTTCAAACAGAACATCGGCCTCCTGATGTTCGAGTTCTCGAAGTTTTATACCAGCGACTACCAGCACGGGCGCGACTTCGTCGCCGACCTTGATCGGTTCCTGGCCGCGCTACCAAAGGGCTGGCCCTATGGTGTCGAGATCAGGAACAAACACTTCCTGCATCCTGAATACTTCGGAGTTCTCCCAAAGCACGGCGTCACGCATGTCTTCAATTCCTGGGCTGACATGCCTCCAGTCAAAGAGCAGCTCGCCTTAGATGGGAGCCGCACAAATCCCAACCTGAACGCAGCCCGATTCCTCCTCAAACCAGGGCGCAGATATGAGGAATCGGTAAAACTGTTCGAGCCGTACGATAAGATCAAAGAGCCAAATCCTGATGCCCGTACCGCCGGAGCCGCACTCGTCAAGGAGGGCGTTGACGGTGGCGGGAAACGGAAGACGTTCATTTACGTCAACAATCGGCTCGAAGGCAACGCGCTCGAAACCATAGACGCGATTGTACATGTCTGATCTGTAACACCACGCGCCCCAACCGCACCCGTTATGCCCTATACCACCATTCTTTTGATTGTTTGTTGCGTAGTGTTCTATTATCGGGTTGGCGAGTTCGAGTATGGTTCCGGTGGGTGGCTGGCTCTGCTCAGCGTGGCGCTGTGGGCGGTTGGAATCCTTGCGTTAAGGTTTGGCTGGTTGGGCAATCTGCTGGTTCAAGCCGGGCTGTTCCTTGGCCTGACGATCTGGAACATGACGCGCCAGAAACGCAAATGAGCGTGACGAATGGCCTGACCTGGAAGAACGATGCATGCTCTCCAATCACCAGACATCGATCATCTGCAATCTGCCATCGGCTGGCTGGAGCTGGGAAACTACCTCGAAGCCGATGCGGAATTGGACGAAATCGCACCACGGCTTCGTGCTCATCCCGACGTGCTGAAAGTTCGCTGGCGCGTGTATGCGCAGGCAAAGAAATGGGATGTCTGTCTTGAAATTGCGCGAACGGTGACCGAATTGGAACCGCAGCAGCCGGGCGGGTGGATCGACTACGCGCAAAGCCTGCACCGGGTTGACCGGACTCAAGAGTCGTATAATGTCTTGTCGTCAGTAGCCAACCGTTTCCCCGAACATCCCACAGTGTTCTATCACCTGGTGGTCTATGGCTGCCATTTGCGCAAGCTGCGCGAGGCGTGGTCGTGGCTGGAACGTGCTTTTAACATAGGCGACGCGAAGCAGATCAAATTGAAGGCGCTTGAGGACCCGGACTTGGAACCGCTGTGGGCAGAAATCGGAGAAGTCTGAACATCGTGAATCAGGAACCTCAAACGAGCGACGGGAAAGAGCGGGTAGGTTTCGGCTCAATCATCCTTCGGGTTTGCGTCATGCTGATGATTTACGTGGTGAGCAGCGGCCCGGCGATGTGGCTGCACGCTAGAATTACGAATCCAAGGATGAAGACCACCTTGTATGTGATCTACACGCCGGTCGTGGTACTCATAAACCAGCCACCGTTTAATGGAGTCGGCGCATGGTGGGTCTATCAATGGGTCGATGTACCAGAATCAAGAACGTGGCTGCCCTTTGAGTAGTATGGCTGCCGCCTATCCTCATGGAACTGGACGTACCTAACTTGAAGCGATTGTGGCGTCATCAGTTCGATTTGCACTGACTTCGGAGCACCCGACAACAATTTTCGGTGTCTTCCTTTGTGTCAGAGCACGTGCGAATTGCTGCCCCGCTCTGCACGAAGAAAGCATAGAGGCGGTTTGCTATGGCGCAGTCCGTTAGCCGTCATGTATCAATCAATCTGTCTCAACGCCCCAAACGATCCCGTTCGTATCAAAATAAACGTTTGCGTCGCGAGACCAAGAACGTGTGTAGCTCCAAACCTCAGCCGAATCGTTCGTGCGAGTGCGCCGCGGCGTGCCGACAAGAGCACGCACTTGGCTCTTGGACATGCCGACGTGAACCGGAGCTAAGAACCACTCGCTCCACATGAACGAATAATAATACCCGCCGAAAATCGCGACAAACGCAATGACAGCAAAACTCCCGACGATAAGTCCTACCCTTCTATCGAGCGCGTTCATGGGCAGATGTTGGCTCCAGCGCAGGCGGAGACTATTCATAGACTATGACCTTTCCAGTGAAAACCCAAGCCGTCGAAAAGCCAAAACCTCCGCCACTCGCTCCGAAAAGGCCACCACCTTTCTGACCAGCGGGAACTACGGCGAAAAGGATTCCATTGCCGCCAAGCTCCTTTGCCTGACGGATGAAACGCTTCTGTGCTCTCAGCTCCTCCTCTCGTGGGCCGAGAAACGACAACTCGGCAATCTCTTTGTATTTCCGGTCTGGCATCTTGCCGTCCTTGTAAACGTCCACGGATGTGGTGGGCTGGCGTGGCGTGGTATCTGTGACGATTTAGTCTGCGGTCACGCAACCGAAGGCAAAGAAAAATGGAAGAAGTGCGAGCGATGTGATTATTCGTTTCATTGTTGGACGGTGAGGGGAGCACAGCGGCGGTTCGCTCGACCGACTTTAGAACTCGGTCTGTCCCTTCGATTGGACTTTTGCAGTACCAGTGGCATCAAGTGTCTCAGAGATAGTACCCGCACGAAAAACTACTCCGAAGTTCGCTGTGGCGACAACGGAAATAGCGGACGGCTCTAGCCCAAAGGTATCTGTTTTTTTCACGATCAACTCCCAGTCGGGCACAGTCGCGACCACGATTCCAAGTAGGCAGGGGGTATATCCGCTCATTGTGTTTATCCGTCTGTTTCCGTCTGGTTGCCTCTCGATCTTGTAACTCCGAAGAGGTAGGAACACTGGGCTTCCGCTTGAGCCACGGATTGTTGCGGAATCGACGAGGAAAACGGGTTGAGTCTTGAAATCACGGTCTGGTGGCGTTGCGATCACGCCGCCTCGTGCAACAGCGATAGCTGTCTTCCCTTCGATTAGGTTGAGGGGGTAACCAAGGAAGACGATCTGCTGTCCGATTGTTACGTGGGTGTTGGTCATGATCTCCATTGAGGCGAAGCGATCCTCTCGCACGACTCCGACCTTGTAACCCTTCCGTATTCCACGGTTCTCGATAACGAAGGCCGTGACATCGACAACTGCCACGTCGATGTTGGTGTTGGGGTGCGGAACGACTCTGGATATGCCATCAGGTTCGCGGAGCGTAATATCCAGCGTGCCGGTTGAAAGTTGGCCATTTTCCTCCCGTGTTATGACGACCTTTGCTTTTGCCAGCCGGTTCGTCTCCCCTGGAGGTGTGTCCTTCGGCGCAAGGACGTGTCTATTGGAAACCAAAAAGATCAAGTTTTTATTGGTTTCAAACTCTCTGCTTACGAAGAATCCCGTGCCGCCCCCTCCTGTCGATTCGTTGCCAATGTAAGCAACACTGAAAATCCAATCGTCATCTATCCATTGTGGATGGACTGTTCCTACGCCAGCGAGAAACAATAGAACTGTCAGTGAATGCTTCATGGTTCAAATGACCAGGCTCAACGACCGCCGCCTCCGAGGACTTCGGATTCCACCCAGAGGCATGTCACGATGAAACCACGCGCGCGATTCTCTGGAAAGCGGATTTCCGCGCGGGCTTAATAGGGGTCTAGGGCGCTCGCGTCTTAGCATAAAGCTCTCGCAACATGTCCTCTGCCTCTCGAACCCGCTCGATGCCGAGAAAGCCAGTATCGTAATAATAATCGCCTCGCTTACCCGACTGAGCCTGCCGGTGAAAGACGATGTCGCCTCGTCCGCTATTGTTCTCGACACGGTGAATATCAACCAGGTGCTGCCCAACGAATGAATGAATCGTGCGCCGCCACGGAGCGACGATGAGAATGGCTCGCTGATCGGTGATCGCGTAAACCGTCCGCAGTGCCTTCCAGTAAGCCCAGAGTGGCGAAAGAAGCAGGCACGCGCCGACGGCAATGAACATACCGCCCCATAGAAGCGGAAACCACGAAGGCCACGAGGACTTGCGTGTGTGCGAACTGTCGAATCCGCCAGACGCAACGAAAGTCCAGAAGACGGCGAACGCGAAGAACGGGATGCCGAAAAGAAATGTCGTGGATGACTTACGAGCCAGCGCGGATGGACGGGGCTGCTGACTCCAGACCACTAGCTCGCCGGAACGTAACTCGCGCTCCAAAAGTTTCTGCATGTCGCGGCTAATGGCGTGTGGAGTATGCACGGTGCGCGTCGAGCGGCAACTAACGTTCCGGCTCACCGACCCCGCGGCAGTGACGCCGGGCATGCAACTGAGTCGCTATCGCGGGGTTCGGTGCAGCCGGTTTGTTCGGAGCGGACCTTCTCATGTCGTTCCTCTCTTTGCAGCTTTCTTCAAAACGGAGCGTGCGGACAAACCGCCAAAAACAGCGCCGAGTAAATATCCGATCCAGTTGTCTTTCCAATACTCACCCTCAAACACCGAAACTGGGTGGTCCGGGGTGGGAGGCAAATAAGGCATAAGGAACCAACCAGCCAAGAAGAACACTCCCGCAAATACAAATGCGAACGAAACAAATGCCGGAATGTATTTCATGAGCGCGATAGCACCGAACTATTCTTAATATGGCTGGATTCACTCGCGCGATCAATGCCTGTGTCCCATTGGTTCCTTGCGGTAGTAGGGCTTGCTGTGCGCCAGATGCACCTTCCAGTTTGCAGCGTATTTGGCAGCCAGGGCCGCGTCGTCGATCACGAGCAAATTCTCGGCGTTGTTTTCCTCCGCCGCCTTCGTGAAATTGAACGAGCCAGTCAACACGGTCTGCCCGTCGATCACCATGATTTTGTTGTGCGCAATGGCGTGCCGATCGTCGATGAAAGTCGGAATGCCGGCGTTTTGAGTGAACGTTGCGGCTGAGTATTTGTCAGTCGCGTTGCTCTTATCCAAAATGACCTGAATCTTCACACCGCGCCGGTGGGCATCCACCAGGGCTTTGGCGATGGGCGCGGACGTGAACGAGTAGGCTTGCACGAGCACTGTTGATCTGGCTTTGGTCAGAGCATCGATGACGGCTTCGGTGCAGCCGCCTTTGGGGGAAAAGAAAACCTGAACGGTCGCTGGCGCGGCACGACCTGCTATGAGGCCCGCGTTAACAAGGCAAAGCGCGAGAACCAAGGCGAGAGGCAATTTCAGTTTCATGCGGTGAACATTAGACGGATAATCCTTCACAGAAAGGCGCAAATCTGCTTTCATAGTCACTGTGGTAGCAGAGGGAGTTAAAGAAATCAGCCGTGCACGATGGCGTGCATGCCCTTCTGTCTAATACACGAACAACTCCGAAAAAACTTCGCTCACATTTGACCTATGACGCATTTTGACGAGTCGAATCTTTCGATTTGGTGGCCCCAAAATAAGATTTGGAGACGCAGACTGCTTTTTGGTGCGGCCCTTTCGATTGGAGTTATTGCATGGCCTGGTTTCGCGTCCGCACAAGGGTGGACGACAACTGACGCGCCTAAGGTCGCGGAGCTTTACCCGAAGTTGGCAGAGAAGTAACACGGAACCCCTCCGCGACAAAATCGCAGTGCGACCAACGTCTAAAAGAGCGGCAAGAATCGCGGGCCTCGGTGTCGCCGTGCTGGCCGTCGCCGGCGTGCTCTGGCTCCTGCTCCACGATCCTGATTCGCAGGGGCCGCTGATCAAGGGCAAGCCTGTGGCGTACTGGACGCGTCAGCTTCGCACTGGCCACATGGACCCGGACGTGATCATTACCTTGGCCAACGAAAAGAGCGTGGCTATCCCGGCTCTCGTCCGCCAGCTCTCGCTTCCTGACTCGGCCGCCAAAGATTTCACCAAGCGCCTCTGGCGTCGGCTCCCTCCCATGCTGCGGGACAGAGTTTCCGAGCCGACAACCCGCGCTGACCGTAGGGAGGGAGCCGCATTTGCGCTCGCGGTGATTTACCAGAATGAATTTCTTGGAACTGCTGCGCCGGCTCTGGCTGAAGCGCAGATGATGTTGCCCGCGCTCACCCGGGCGCTCCAGGATCGCGATGTGTACGTGCGGCTTTGCGCCGCCAATGCGCTAGGCAATCTGGGAGTCATCTCGGCACCAGCGATTGAGTCATGCGATGTCGCACTGAAGGACACGAATTGGTGGGTACGCGCCAATGCGGCTATGGCTTTGGGCCGTCTGGCCAAGAGTAATGCGCAAGCCATCCCACGCTTGAAGTCAGCCCTCGCAGATTCGCACCCTAAGGTCGGCAAACAGGCGGTGACCGAACTGGAAAGGCTTGGAATGCCTCCGCAGCAGGACGACGCATCAAGCACGATCGAAGCGAAGTGACCGCTATCGCGGAGAACCCGAACGCCCTGCTTCCATTGCCATCAACTTCTTTCGGTTTTGCTTGTTTGCAGGCGTCGGCTGTCTTCTCATTGGGGCGTGGCGTCAACGAAAGCAGAAGCAGCAGGCATCGAAACCGCGGGCGTGATTTTGTGAGAAACCGTCGGCCTAACGAATCAGGCATAACTTTGACCGACTGAGCGGAGCGAGGCCCGGCGAAGCGATGTCGGCTCTTGCGCCGACATCCCTTGCTTGACACCCGACGGGCCGGGGACTAGCAGTTACGCTGAACCTTGGTAATCTCAAAGGCGAATCCAGTGAAGGCACTACCTCAAATCGCCAGCGATCCACAACGCGCGAAGCGCTCTGCTTTCACGCTCATCGAACTGCTAGTGGTCATTGCCGTTATTGCGATCCTTGGGGCTCTGTTGCTTCCCGCGTTGGCGAAGGCCAAAGACCAAGCGAAAAGTGCCGCCTGCTTGAGCAACGTGAGGCAGATCACGCTCGGTTATCGAGCGCACCTTGACGATGATCTCGGACAGTTAGGCGGACCAGCGTCGGGTGACTGGTATGCGGAGCAATTCGGGCAGACGAATGCGGGCTGGATTTGTCCCAACGCGCCTGGCCGGTCATGGCGCGAAAGATTCTCACAGGGCGGCGGGATCGACGTTGGATCGCCCTTTGGCGGAACGGTCAATGCGGCTTGGGGCTTTTCCGTGCCGAACATCGTGATCCCGTTCGTGGATTCGTCTTCGCCACGATGGGTGGGGGGCAGCTACTCCTATAACAGATGGCTCGGCAATGGTGGGGAGTGGAAGAATGCCTTTTGTTGGAGCGGAGAGTTCCCAACCCAGCCTGAAGATTTTTGTGTAGAAGCTGACATTCGGCTCCCTGCTCTGACACCGGTCTTTTCAGACGGAGTGTGGGCATGGGCTGCGCCCCACGCCACCGACTTCCCTGCCACCGATCTTGTCACAGGCTTTTGCCTGGGAGGAGGAGGTATTTGCGGCATCACGATTCCACGGCATGGATCGCGACCAAAAGCTATTTCGCGGAATCACCGGCCACGGGATGTGCTGCCCGGAGCGATCAACGTGGGATTTTACGATGGTCACGCGGTACAGGTGCGCTTAGAGCGACTGTGGCAGTTTTATTGGCACAAGGATTATCAGCCGCCCGCCAAGCGTCCAGGTCTGCCATGAGGGTTGACTCAAAAGTTCCTTGCGTCAGGCGACGCGCATTCACCCTGATTGAACTGCTGGTTGTCATCGCCATCATCGCGATTCTTGCGGCGCTGCTGCTGCCGGGCATGGCGCGGGCGAAGGAGAAGGCGAACGGAATCCGGTGCGTCAACAACAGCCGACAGATCGGTCTGGCGTTCCTCCTGTACGCGGGCGACAACGCTGAGCATTTACCTGATCTCTATACCAAAGCCTGGACGGGCAACGATGTGGAGCCTGGAGGCGACTGGTGGTTCCAGACGCTCTCAAAAGGCAAGTATCTGACGCCTAACACGGTCTCCAACGCCGTTTGGCGGTGCCCCGCCGTGAAGGAGAAGGACATCCAGATTATTTTTGGCGCTCGGTGGGAGGGCTACGGCCCCGTGGAAAGCACAATCATCCGTTATGCCGTCCTCAGACCTGGAGGACTGGATCGCTTGGGTAGTCGTCGGCTCTCGGAAATCAATCGGCCCACGCAAATTTGGTTGATGGGTGACACCGGCATCCCCAAGAATGCCGCCCGCGTTCCCAGCGGAGGCTACCTGACGGAAATCGTGACCTTCCCTCCCGACCCTCGCAATGGATGGACGCTCTGGCGACCCCAGAAGCAACCTGCCTGTCGGCATAAACAAAAACAACATCTTCGCCGAGGACGACCAGCTCTGATGTCGAAAACCAACGCCGCAGGTGGCCTCTGCCGTTCGTGCTAAGCGATGAAGCCCTTTTACACAATTGACGCGGGTGAATTCCTTGTCGGCTCACTAATAGAGAAAGAACTGCCCGATGTATCGCTCTGGTTCCCGGCGAAAGACGAGGGCGATGACCTGCTTCTTCTGAACCGAGGTGTCGGCACGACCTG
>QHOP01000589.1 GCA_003219345.1 Verrucomicrobiota bacterium | reverse complement strand
ACGATCTCGCCGGGGAGTTAATGAAACACGGCGCCAGAGCCTATGTTTCCAAGAGCCGGCTGGAACAGCTCGTCACAACGGTCCAATCCGCGTTGCTGGAGGCGAATGTCCAAACGCAACCGACACACCCGATGTCGAACGGAGCCTCGAGCAGCAGTCTCCCGGCGCAATTGTGATCAGCCGCAACATCCAGGTTTTGAAGGAGCAGACTTTCGGATCGTAGATGAAGCCGGGCAGTTTGTTCGCCATCGCGACGACCGTTTCCTGCACGATGTCCTGCGCTTCGGCATCGGTCAGCCCGGCCTTTTCGCCACGCGATAAATGAGCTGCCAGTAGGTGTCGAAAAACTCCTGCCAACTCGTCTGGTCCTCGCGGTCCTTCAAGCGGTCGAGCAGGCTCGCGCGAGTGGCGATGGAATCGTCAGCGTTCATTGTGCAGGTCGTCAGTGGCCGGTTATCAGTAGTCGGTCTTGGACTTCCTTTCATAGCGAGGCCGAATGACAAAACACGTCCGCTGATACCAACGGCGGCGCGGCGGCATTCTTTCAACCGAAAAAGAGCAATTCAGCCGCGAAAGAACGCAGAGAACGCACAGAAATACCGATACGGCATCCGGACTGCTTTTCTTTGCGATCTTTGCGATCTCTTGCGGCCATCAGCCCTTGCAGGGTCCTGCTCGCAACTAAGGTTACGATTAAGGAAACAAACGGCCGCAAGGCGGGATCACGCGACACTGATTGGAAATTGCTTTTGAACCCGACGCGCTCAATGACTTTGCTGCCGCAACAGCGCCGCGTGGATGCTGGCCACGTCGCCCATGTAGCTGTCCACTTTGAATAAGTCGGCGGCCTGGAAGATGTGTTCCCGCGCCATCTTCTCGTTGCCTGCCACGTCGAAGTAAAGGCCGAGATAAAAATGGGCGTAGAACGTCCGCTCGTTCAGCTCAGACGGCGACGGTTTGCCCGCGGTGGCGGCTTTCATGACTTCCTCAGCCGAACCTCTGCCTGCGTAGAGCGCGTAGATCTGCATCATCGGCACGCGCGGATCGTTCTCCACCTTCAAAAGCGACGCGCGCGACTTGTCGATGCCCGAACTGCGGGCGACGCAGAGGAAATGCCACACGGCATTTTCGACGTCGTTGCGGTTGACCGTCTGGTGCAACTCGAACTGCCGCCGGCCATCTTCGTAGCGGCCGGCGTAATAAAGCGCGATGCCGCGCTGCCAGAGCTTCGGCGCCTGATCGGGCGCGAGGTCAAGGAACCTGTCGAAGTCGCCGGCCGACTCCTTGATGTGACCGAGTATGAAGTTCTCTGCTCCGCGGTGGTAGTAAGCCAGGGCCAGCGACGGGTTGAACAGCAAGGCTCGATTGAAATCGCTCATCGCCTTCTGAACCTGGCGCATCTCGGCGTAAAATCGTCCGCGCACGTAATAGGCCTTGGCATTCTTCGGCTCCGCTTCGATCGCATTGTTCGCCAGCTCAATCGCGTTTTCCTTCATTCCCTTGGCAAAGGAGACGCCGGCCTGCTCCAACAACTCATCGACACTGACCTCGGCGCCTTTCGCGGCGAACGCCAGAACAAAGACCGCCAGATAAAGCGGAAACGAAAAGAGCGGCAAAATTTTCATGGCCATTGGTTATCCTGCCGCGTGATTTTCAGCAAGCGATTTGGTTCGCTCATTTGGCGCCGTCGCGCTTCCGGGCACGCTCCCCACGAAGCTCGTAGCAGCCGACGTGAGGAGACTCTGGCTCAATTCCCCGTTCCGCACTCCGCACTCCACATTTGAAAAGTGAGCCTCCTCACGTCGGCTGCTACAAAGTGAACGTTCCGCTTTCCCCTCACCCGGCCTTCGGCCACCCTCTCCCCATCCGATGGGGAGAGGGCAGGGTGAGGGGTGCTCCTGTTTCCAGCTTGGTCAACGCCACTGTAAAGAAGCGTTGGGAACAGCATTAGCGCGGTCGCGCCTTTCAGCGCGATGCAGAGACCCGCCTTGCTTTCATCAAGTCTCCCTCAGTCCCGCGGCGATGGGCAACCGCGCGGCGCGAATCGCCGGGAAAAGTCCGCCCAGCAAACCGATCGTCGCCGCCCACAGAATGGCGTTGAGGAGGAGTTTTGGCGTGACGGCGAAGGCGAATGCGATCTGGCTCCAGGTCTGAAAATTCATCGTGGCGGCGCCATAACCGTCAAACGCCAGATAAGCTCCCAGTCCGCCGATAACTCCGCCCGTCAGCGCCAGCGCCAGGGATTCAATCAACACCGAGCAAACGACCGTCACGGCCCCAAAACCAAGCGCGCGCAGCGTGGCGATCTCCCGCCCGCGCGATGCGACGGCGTTGTACATGGTGTTGAGCGCGCCCAGCAACGCGCCCAGCGCCATCATCAGGGCAATCACCGTTCCGATCCCCGTGATGAAGTTGGTCGTCATCGTGGATTGATCGGCGTAAAACTCGGCCTGCCGCACGACCTTCACCTTGATCTGGGGATTGGACGTGAGCGCGTCCTTGAATTCCTGGAACTTGTCCGGCGACACGAGCTGCGCGTAAACCGACTGATACGAGTCACCCCGTTGGTAGGCCTGTTGCAACGCCGTGGTGTCCGTCCATAATTCCGACTCCGCCACCCCGCCTCCGGCGGAAAACACACCGACGACATTCCACTCGGTTTTGCCGAGTTTGATT
>QHOP01000560.1 GCA_003219345.1 Verrucomicrobiota bacterium | reverse complement strand
ACTATTTTGCCCGGCAGCAGGTGATCGAGCGGTTGCAAGGCGCAGACCTTCCGCCGGGAGTGCAGCCGCAATTGGCGCCGCTTTCCACGGCCATTGGCGAGATTTACCGCTTCCGTGTGAAGGGTGGAGAGGGTCATTCGCCCCGTGATCTGCGCACGATCGAGGATTGGACGGTCGAACGCTATCTGCGCATGACGCCAGGGGTGGCGGACGTCGTCAGCATGGGCGGCCTGATCAAGCAATACGAGGTCAACCCCGATCTGGCGAAAATGAAGTACCACAACCTGACGATGCAGCAGGTCTTCACCTCGCTCGGTCGGGGCAACGCCAACGCCGGCGGCAATTATGTCGAGCAAGGCGCGCAGCAGTATCTCATTCGCGGCATCGGCCTGCTGCGTTCCGCTGCCGACATCGGCAGCATCGTGGTGGCTTCGCACAACGGCACGCCGGTTCTGATCAAAGACATCGCCGACGTGACCGTAAGCGCGGTGCCCCGTCAAGGCATCGTCGGTCAGGATGACGACGACGATATTGTCAACGGCATCGTGCTGATGCGCAAAGGGGAGAATCCTTCGCAGGTGTTGAGGGCGTTGAAAGAGCGCGTTGATACGCTCAATGGATCGATCCTCCCGAAAGGCGTGCAAATCGTCTCTTACTATGATCGCACCTGGCTCATTCACACCACCCTCAAGACCGTGTTCAAAAACCTGCTGGAAGGAGCGTCCCTGGTTTCCGTGGTGCTCTTCATTTTTCTCGGCAACGTGCGCGCGGCGGGAATCGTCGCGCTGATAATCCCCCTCGCGTTGCTGGCCACCTTCATTGGGCTGACCTGGCGCGGCATCCCGGCCAACCTGCTTTCGCTCGGCGCGATGGACTTCGGCATTATCGTGGACGGGGCCGTGATTGTGGTCGAAAACGTTTTTCGCAACCTCTCCGAGCACGAGCACAAGACCGACCGCCATACGGTGCGCGACCTCATTCTGGAGGCGACCGCCGAAGTCGGGCGGCCGACATTTTTCTCGATGCTCATCATCATTGCGGCGCACATTCCCATCTTCACTTTGCAGCGCCACGAAGGCCGGATTTTTTCGCCGATGGCCTGGACGGTGACTTCGGCGCTGGTTGGCTCTTTGCTGTTTTCGCTGACTTTAGTCCCATTGCTTTGTTTCTACCTCCTTCGCCGGAATTTGCCGCACAAAGACAATCTGGTGGTGCTGACGTGCAAAAGATTCTACCGACCTGCGCTCGCGTGGGCGTTGGGTCATCGCAAAACGGTGCTGGGACTCGCGGTGGCGGCCCTGGGCGTGAGCCTGGCCCTGGTACCACGGCTCGGAACGGAATTCCTGCCGGAACTCAACGAAGGCACGATCTGGGTCAACGCCAATATGCCGGCCGGAATCTCCCTGAGCGAGACCACGGCGCTTTGCGCTCGCATGCGGTCCGCTTTGCGGAAAATCCCTGAGGTCAACTCCGTCATTTCCAAAGCCGGGCGTCCTGAGGACGGCACCGACCCGAAGCCGCTCAACATGTCGGAAATTTTCGTCGATCTGAAACCGTCATCGGAATGGAAACGGACGGTGACCAAGAACCAGGTCATCGAGGAAATGGATCGAGAGTTGGACAAAATTCCGGGCATCGAGACCAGCTTCTCGCAGCCGATTCGCGACAATGTGCTGGAAAGCATTTCGCAGATTGACGGCCAGATTGTCGTTAAACTGTTCGGCGATGATTCCGGCATTCTGAGGACCAACGCGCAGAACTTCATCCGCGGTTTTTTGTCGGTGCCGGGCGTTTCCCGCGCCTTCATTGATCGGGCGGGCGAGGTGCCGCAGGCGCTCATCGAAATTGACCGGGACCGCGCCGCCCGCTACGGCCTCAACGTTTCGGACATCGAAGATGTGATCGAGACCGGTCTGGGCGGCAAGGCGGCGACGGAATTGTGGGAGGGAGAAAAGCATTTCAGCGTCGTCGTGCGACTGCCGGAAGCAGAGCGACGGCTGGCCAATTTGAAGAACGTGCTCGTGGACACCCCGGAGGGAATGCACATCCCGCTGGACCAGGTGGCCACCTTCAACGTCGGCGGTGGCGCCATGAACATCAGCCGCGAGAACGGCAAACGCGTGGTGGCCATTGGCGTTTTCATTCACGGACGCGACATGGGCAGTGTCGTGGCTGACATGCAAGACCGTGTGAAGTCCGTGCAGTTGCCCGAAGGCTATTATGTCACCTGGAGCGGGGAGTTTGAAAATCAGCAGCGGGCCATGAAGCGGTTGGCGTTCATCGTGCCGGTGAGCGTCTTTTTGATTTTTGTGTTGTTGTTCGACGCTTTCAAATCGATCGTGAGCGCGTTGTTGATTTTGTTGAATGTTCCTTTCGCGCTCATCGGCGGCATTTTCGCATTGCTGTTTAGCGGTATCCCTTTGAGCGTCTCGGCCGCCATCGGGTTCATCGCGTTGTTCGGGCAAGCAGTGTTGAACGGCGTGCTCATGGTCAGCTATTTCAATCAACTTTGTGATTCCGGTTCGATTCCATTCGAGGCCGTGCTCAACGGCGCCCTGGTCAGATTGCGGACCGTCCTGATGACGACGCTGCTGGCCATGCTCGGTCTGTTGCCGATGGCGCTCTCGCAGGGTATCGGCTCCGAAACTCAGAAGCCACTGGCGGTGGTGATTATCGGCGGGTTGATTTCGGCG
>QHOP01000559.1 GCA_003219345.1 Verrucomicrobiota bacterium | reverse complement strand
GCACTACCGGCTGCAAATGCCGGACGATGACGCATTTCTGGGCGCGACCTCCTTCAACAAGATCCATGCGCCCGGCAACGGGCCTTTCGATGACGACACGCTTCAGCGGGAACAAACCTTCTACTGGATGGCGCGCCAACTCGGGGTGCCGTGGAATTATCGCCGCTACGTGAATATGTATATCAACGGCGCAGCACGAGTAAACGTCAATGGCACCGGTTTGATGGAGGATACGCAGGTGCCTGACGGTGACGTAATCAAAGAGCATTTTCCCACCGACAAGGATGGCGACCTTTTCAAGTTGCAACCCTGGTTTGAATTCGACGCGAACGGAAAGGGCTTCAGCAACAACTCCTGGTGCATGTTGAACGAATACCTTACCACGGGCGGCGCCAAGAAAATGGCGCGCTATCGCTGGAACTATCTGGTGCGCAGAAACCAGTTCGGGGCGAACAACTACACCAACGTTTACAATCTCGTGGACGCGGCGAACAACCCTGCTAACAGCCCGGCGTTCATCTCGTCCATGGAGAATCTGTTCGATACGGAAGAATGGTTGCGCGCGTTCGCTGCCTCCCATTCGGTTGGAGACTGGGACCACGTGGGAACACAAAACGCCCAGAACATGTATGCTTACAAACCCACGCAAGGCAAATGGACCCTCTTGCCTTGGGATTGCAACATTGTGCTGGGCAACGGTTCCTGGGACCCCGGTCAGAACCTCTTCTCTTACACCGGCGGCGATCAAGGCATGGCCAACATTTACAACACACCGGTTTACGCCCGTGCTCTTTGGAGGGCCTACAAGGAAATAGCCACTAGCATCATGGATCCGACACGCATCGATCCAGTCATGGACGCGAAATACGCTTCTTTCGTCGCCGACGGGATCAACGTCAACTCGCCTTCGGCCGTCGAAGGCTGGATTACCAGCGCGCGTTCCAGCATTTTGTCGCAACTGGCAACCGCGAGCGCGAACGCGGCTTTCACAGTCAACGCGCCGGGCAGTTTCAGCACCAATCAGAATGAGATTACCATTAGCGGAACCGCGCCAGTCGAGGTGAAAACCATCATGGTTAACGGCATTGCTTACCCTATCACGTGGAATGACATCATAACCTGGAACTTGAAACTCGCGTTGAGCACCGGGGTCAATACACTGGCCATTCAGGGTTATGACATTCACGGCAACGTCGTCACCAACGCCGCCCGGACAGTCACGATTAACTACACCGGCACTGCGGAGTCGCCGCAAGGCCACGTGATCATCAACGAAATCATGTTTAACCCGGTGTTGCCTGGCGCGTCATTCATCGAAATTTACAACACTTCTACAATCAACGCTTTTGATCTTTCCGGCTACCGGCTTAACGGAATCGGATTCGTTTTTCCCGGCGGCAGCATCATCCAACCTAACGGTTTTCTCGTCGTGGCGAGTGACGCGGCGGGCTTCGCAGCCGCATACGGTAACTCGATCCCATTGGCTGGGGTGTTCAACGGGAAATTGTCCAACGGCGGTGAGACCTTAAAATTGATCAAGCCGGGCGTAGCGCCCGCGCAGGACACGGTAGTCAACGAAGTGACTTACGACAGCGCCCCGCCCTGGCCAACGGCGGCGAATGGTTTTGGTCCGTCGCTTCAATTGATCGATCCGACACAAGACAACAACCGGGTAGCTAATTGGGCAGCGGTGACAACGAACGCGCCAACCGGCCCACAATGGCAATACGTAACTCTCACCGGCATAGCAACCAAGTCAGCACTCCTCATCGGCATGACGACGGCCGGGGACGTCTATATTGACGACCTGAAGCTGGTGGCGGGCACTGTACCCGAAGCCGGTCCCAATTACCTTCAGAACGGCGACTTTGAAAGTCCCTTGAGCGGGACATGGAATGTTTCCACCAACGTAGCGAACTCAGCCATCAGCACGACCGTGAAGCATTCCGGCAACGCCAGTTTGCACGTGATTGCGACCAGCGGAGGTCCGACGATAACCCAAGCCATTTGGCAAAACAGTGCGACCCTTGTCACCAACGCCACGTACACGCTGAGCTATTGGTACTTGCCCAGCACGAATGGGTCTTCTTTGCTGATTCGACTTTCGGGAAGTTCACCGAACAGTGGACACATTTACAGCCTGCAAAACTTCCAACCACAGCCTTCGACCAGTTCCATGTTCACCCCGGGGGCGATGAACTCGGTGCGTGCGACCGGTTGAACTCTACAACTCCGACACGAACGCGATCGACCTGAGTGCTTACTCCCTGGCCGACAATTACACCAACTGGACCCAGTGGCCATTCCCGCAAAATACCATCATCAACCCGGGACAATTCCTGGTGGTTTACGTGGACGGAAATCCGGGCGAATCGACCAACACGGAATTGCACACCAGCTTTGCGATTCCTGCGGACAGCGGTTCCGTCGCTTTGTCCAAGAATTTTGGCAACCAGACGATGATTGTCGATTACCTAAACTATAACCTCATGACAGCCGACCGCTCCTACGGCACCTATCCGGACGGCACGTCAGCCAAGCGGCAGAGGTTTTATTACGCCACACCCGGCGGCACAAATAACAACGTTTATCCGACTGTGCTGGTCTTCATCAACGAATGGATGGCGAAAAACACCCAAACGATAATCGACACCGCCGACGGCAAATATCACGACTGGTTCGAACTCTACAATGGCGGCCCCGTTGACGCTGATCTCTCTGGATACACGCTGACCGACACCCTGACAAACTTTGCCATTCCCACAGGTTACACCATTCCGGCTGGCGGATACTTACTGGTCTGGGCAGATAATAATCCTGCAGCAAACGACACCAATGATCAGGCGTTGCATGTTAACTTCAAGCTGAGCGCGAAGGGAGCAGCGATTGGTCTCTTAACCCCTAACCGGACCGTCGTGGATAATGTTACTTTTGGTGCGCAGACGAACGATACCAGCGAAGGCCGTTGGCCCGACGGCAACTCCGGTCAGTTCTACTTCATGGCTGTTCCTACGCCGGGTTCGGCAAACACGATTGCCAAAAGCAATTCGCCGCCTGTATTAACACCAATGAGGGACCTCACGGTCGTGGAAGACAGTCCATTGACTTTCACCGCCACAGCGACCGACGCTGACACCAGTCAAACGCTGACTTTCAGCTTGGATCCCGGAGCGCCACCCGGCGCCACCATCAACCCCAGCAGTGGGGTGTTTGTTTGGACCCCAACCGGAACGCAGGGACCCGGCGTGTATCCGGTCACCGTGCGCGTCATCGATAACGGCTTTCCTCCGTTGAGCGATACATCCACATTTTCCATCACCGTGGTGAGTTCCGCAACATTTAGAGTTACAGGCGTTACCATGGATGGTAACGGCAACGTGATGTTGACATGGGATGCCGAGCCTGGAAAAACGTACCGGGTCCTTTACAAAACAGACCTTAACCAACAGACATGGTCTCCGATAGTTGACATAGCAGCGACGGCTTCGAGCCTTTCCGTCGTCGACAACACGACAGGTGATGCTCAGCGTTACTATTTAATCCAAATGCTGACTCAATAGTCGGTATTCATCGGGTTCAAGCGGGTAGGGGATACTTTCTCTGCATCAACTTGACGCCTGGGATCGTTTGATTCCAATGCGACCGCGAGTTGCTAATAAGGTTGCAACAATTCTTTTCAATCTTAGCGTTCGCAAGCACTCATTCATTGTCATGAAAAAAACCGGTTCCGTTTGCTTCCTGGTGCTTGTTTGGATGGCGATGTTGCTGGTCTCTGGCTGCCGCGCAACAAGTTCGCGGACAACACCAGCAAGATCATCACCTTCACTCGAAGCCGCTTTTCATCCTGAAAAACTCGCCGAGATGGACGCAGCTATCGAGCAGGCCATCGCCGAGCACGATTGCCCCGGCGTGGTGTTGTGGGTCGAGCGGAACAGAGCGGTGTATCACAAGGCTTACGGCAGACGCGCGCTCATACCGGTGGAAGAGCCGATGACCGAAGACACGATTTTCGACGCGGCGTCTCTGACGAAAGTGCTCGCCACAACGCCAGCGGTAATGCTGCTGGTCGAACGAGGCCAACTCAAACTCGACAAGCGCGTGCAGGCCTACCTTCCGGAGTTCAAGGGCGACGGCAAGGAAGCCATTACGATTCGTCAGTTGCTCACGCATACTTCCGGTCTGCCGGCCGGAATCGGAAGGAACCCGCCGTGGTCCGGTTACGAAACCGCCATTCGCATGGCCTGCACGGAAAAGCCGGTGGCCCCGCCGGGCACGACGTTTCGCTACAGCGACATCAATTTTTTTCTGCTCGGCGAAGTCGTGCACCGCGTCAGCGGCGTGATGCTGGACCGGTTTGTGGCGCGCGAAATCTACGCTCCGCTGAAAATGGCAGATACGGGATACCTGCCACCGGACTCTAAACGCCCGCGCATCGCGCCGACGGAACGGATGGACGACAAAATCCTGCGCGGCACCGTGCATGACCCGACTGCACGGTTGATGGGAGGTGTCGCAGGACACGCAGGTGTTTTCACGATTGCCGCCGACCTCGCGCGTTACGCCCGGATGTTGCTCAACCTGGGCGAACTTGACGGTGTCCGCATTTTCCAACCGGAAACCGTAAAACTGATGACCAGCGTGCAGTCGCCCGAAGGCATTCCGGCGCGACGCGGTCTAGGTTGGGACATTGATTCAGGCTACAGCCGCCCGCGCGGCAAGATTTTTCCGCTAGGCTCTTACGGCCACACAGGCTTCACCGGCACGGCCCTGTGGATCGACCCATTTTCGAAATCGTTCTGGATTTTCCTGTCGAACCGCGTTCATCCCGACGGCAGAGGGAACGTGTTGCCGCTTGAGGCTCGGTTGGCGAATCTGGCGGCGGAAGCAGTCGTCGGCTTCAACTTCTCTTATGCGCCTGGCTCACTGGCCTCGCGACCGGGTGAAGAAGGCGCGGAGTCATCAGTGAAGAAGCCGGCCGTGCTGAAATCTGTTGAAGTCCTCAACGGCATCGATGTGCTCGTAAAGCAGCAATTCGCGCCGCTCAAAGGACTGCGGATCGGCCTCATCACGAACCACACCGGACATGATCGAGAACGTAATCCGACCATTGACCTGCTGAAGAACGCCCCGGACGTGCAGCTCAAAGTTCTGTTCAGTCCCGAACATGGTATTCGCGGGGCGCTCGACGAGAAGGTGGGAGACAGCGCGGATGAAAAGACCGGGCTGCCGATTTACAGCCTCTACGGCACGCGGCGGAAACCGGACCCGGACGCATTGAAAGACCTGGACGCGCTCGTTTTCGACGTGCAGGACATCGGCTGCCGCTTCTATACTTACATTGCGACAATGGGCAATTGTCTCCAGGCGGCAGGCGAAGCGAAACTGAAATTCTTCGTGCTCGACCGCGTGAATCCGATTAACGGCGTTGGCATTGAAGGGCCCGTTTATCGTGGTGAAAGCAGCTTCACGGCGTTTCATTCCATCCCTCTGCGAACCGGCATGACGCTGGGTGAACTGGCAAAAATGTTCAACGCCGAACGTGGCTTCAACGCCAACCTCACCGTGATCCCGGCCGAAGGCTGGACACGCGAGCTGTGGTTCGATCAAACGCAACTGCCCTGGACGAATCCGTCGCCGAACATGGGCACGTCGGCCGCGGAACCGACACGCCGTTTGAAGTCGTCGGCGCGCCTTATATCGACGACGTGAAATTTGCCAGGGAGTTGAACGGCGCCGAACTGGCGGGCGTGCGATTCGTCCCGATTCGATTCACGCCGACCGCAAGTATCTTCAAAGGCAAGGCCTGTCACGGCGTTTACATCTTGGTGACTGACCGCGACGCCCTCAACGCAGTGGATGTGGGCGTCACGCTGGCGCTGACGTTACAGCGGCATTTTCCGAATGATTTCGCGCTGGAAAAAGTCGGACGCTTGCTTCAGCACGAGACCACCATCAACGCCATCCAAGCCGGCAACTCATTGGCTGAAATCAAGAAGCTTTGGGCCGACGATCTGGAGGACTTCAAAAAACGTCGCGAGAGGTTTATGATTTATCAGAGTCGGTGATCTTTCACGACATCCCTGACATCAATGGATTTAGTCTTACCAGATAGTCTTAGTGCGATTAGGATAAAAGTTCCTTTGAATCGAAACATGTTGGCTAACGAACGCTTGTGAGAATTGGTGGGTCGGGTGGGACTCGAACCCACGACCAACGGCTTAAAAGGCCGCTGCTCTACCACTGAGCTACCAACCCGAAGAGGCTGGAACCAAGGCTAGTGGCTGGGCCGGGCCGAAGTCAACGACAAGCTGTTGTCACCCTGCTTTGTCACCCCGAACAAAAAGGACTCAACGTTTGAGGGGTGAAGAAAGCTGGTTCTTAGTTCAATGACAACGTCAGAGTCTCTGCCGAAAACGGCGCAACGGGCATTCAGTCTGGTCGCGGAAAATCTCTACCGGCACAGCAGCGGGCGCTATTACGCCCTGCTCAAGAAAGGCCGTAAACAATTCCGTCGTTCGCTCAAAACCAAGGACAGAAAATTGGCAGAGCGGCGGCTGGCCAACCTCAAGGCTAAGATCGGCGACCTTGTTATCACCGACGAAGCCAATGCCAGCTTCGGCCAGCTTGCCCGGCATTGGCTGCAAGTGAATAAGCACTCCCTGTCGGGCAGCACGGCTAAAAGAAAGCAGCTATACGTCGAAGCGATGGAACCGTTCCTTAACGGAATTGCGATTCGCAACGTCCGCCCGATTCACTGCGAAAAATGGGTGTTGGAACGCGGCGTCGATCTGTCGGCTTCCACTTTTAACCATGAGTTGGAGACGATGCGGTCGGTGTTTGAGTATGCGCTCAAACGTGGCTTGATCCTCAACAACCCCGCCGCCGACATCTCGCGCAAGAAAGTCGGCAAACCGGAGATTAACGTGCCGACGCGGGAACAATTTGGGAAGCTGATCGAGACGATCCGTTATTCGGATGGCCGGGCTGGCAGCCAGGCCAAGGCCAAGGACGGCGCTGATCTGGTAGAATTACTCGCCTACTCCGGCTGTCGTCTGGGTGAAGCCCGCGCTCTGCGCTGGAAGCACGCAAACTTCGAGAAGAACCGATTGACGGTGCCGGGCACAAAAAGTGAAAACAGCAGCAGGGTGATCCCGATGAGCACAGCGATGCGCGATTTGCTCCTGCGGCTGCGGAAGGAGAATCCGACTGCGGGTCTGGATGACTGCATCGTGAAGCACAAGTCGGCGCGCAAATGCCTGGAAACCGCCTGTAGGAAGCTGGGCTATCCGACTTTTTACCATCACGCGATGCGTCATTATTTCGCGACCTGCTGCATCGAGTCTGGTGTTGATATTCCAACGGTGTCGCGTTGGCTTGGCCACAAGGATGGCGGGCCGCTGGCGATGAAAGTTTACTCTCATCTGCGAGCGCCGCATAGCGACGCCATGATCGCGCAGGTCAGCTTTGATGAGGTGACCACGGCCAAAATTCTGACGGTGCAGGCAGTGGCTTAGGTCAAGTTGATTGATTCAAGACGACGGACTGGCCGATGTGGCTTGTCCGTTTTTTTGTTTACGAAATTTTGCAGGAACTCACGCGGGATCATAACCTGATGAGTCGAGTTCTTTATGGGTATGATGAAGAATAATTCAGATCAGATTAGCCAGTTGCGTCTGGAAGCCGTGCGCTGCGCACGCTCGTATTTCCGCTGAAGGAAATCGAACGGTTCTTGGCGGCAACGACCACAGAGGACCGGCCATGAACGCCGGATCATTTAACGAACTCAAAAAGCGGTATCCGGGATTGATCCGCTATGGATCGAGGATGGAGAAATAAAAAAGCGCGCGTGGTGTTACGGCGAAAAAATCCGGGGGTGCAGAACAGTTTTTCGGTTCTGTAGTTAAAAGCGGGCGGTTGTGCGTCTGGTCGGCGCGCAAGTGCTCTTGACAAAAATGAAGAGAGTGACAAAACACTCACTTTGCGCTCGCCGTGATCCCGCACTGCGGGGTCGGCGGTTTCTTCCTCCTCTTCATTC
Source organism: Verrucomicrobiota bacterium (assembly GCA_003219345.1). GTDB lineage: Bacteria > Verrucomicrobiota > Verrucomicrobiia > Limisphaerales > AV2 > AV2. Next base: position 4,406 of record QHOP01000559.1, on the reverse strand, counting down.
CGCCCCGGCCAGGCGGTGAGCGCATCTTCCCCCATGAAGCATTCCCCATGAAAAATCCATTCGACCGGTTGAAAACTGGACATCCCATAGTGGATGCCATCGGCGAGCTGGAAGACAAGCTCGTCGGCAACCTCATCCCTGATAGCTGGTTTAAGGCTATTCTCGACGGGCGTGGCCTGCCTGACTGGTTGGCCATCTCGATCCTGGCGGACATTGTTTACTGGTATCGGCCAAGTGAAACTACCAAGCACGACAAGCGCGTAGCCCGGAAAAAGTTCAAATGGGATTGGCTGCAATTCAATCGCGGCCACGCGGCGCAGAAGTTCGGTGTTAGCGAGGATGCTATTAGCGCCGCCTTGTCGCGCCTGGATAAACTCCGGGCCATACAACGCGACTACCTGAAGTCTCGCAGACCAAAAGGCAAAAAGCTGGGCGCTTACGATAGCGGCGGATTAACTTCAAAAATGTGGCTCTTGCCGGACGGCGAGTTGGTTCCTATTTCTGAACAGCACTACACCTGGCTGAAAGCCAATCCTGATATTTGCCGGAAATTTGGTTTGGCTCTAAGTCGAGTGCCTGATGACGATACGGCAATCCGTCTGGCGGCTTTGCGGCGCGGATTTGTAAGGATCAACTACACCCGCGATGGAACATTGACCGTCGAAGCCAACACCAGGTTCTGGGACAAACGCGCTCAGGACACGATTTTCATGCTCGTGGCCGACAACCTGGACGAAATTTACAGCATGCAAGTACGTGCCTTGAACAACAACGGCAGCATCGTCAGGCAGGGTTATGCACAGTTGTTCAATTATGATGACAGGGACAAGCTTAATCATCTGCCACTCATTTCGGAGTCCAGGCGCGGGCGGGCTTTGCGCCGGATTTTCAAGAAGCATTTCTGTTGACGCCAGGGTCGGTAGGAGTCTGGCGGAAGAACGAATCACCAAATCGCTCCACGAGCGATCGGGCGGTGGAAACAGCCAAAGTTGTCATGTAGCCATAGGTGAATCTTGAGTGTCCTACACCGGGTTCATTTGGCCGGATTGCCATCGGCGTCGAGCAGTCGGACTTCACCCCATCCGAGATCGCGAATTGCAGACTCGACTTTTGAGCGGTCGCCTACGACAACCCAAACCAACTGATCGGGATGCACCACTTCTTTGGCGGCCTTCTCAACCTCGCTGACTGAGAGCGAGCGGACTTTTGCCGGGTAGGTCGTGAAGTAATCATCGGGCAAACCGAAAGTCACGATGTCCTGGATTGAACCAGCGACCGATTCATCGGTCTCCCATCTGCCCGGCAACTGCAAAGTCTGATTCTTTTGCGCAGTGTTCAACTCCTTTTCACTGATCGGCTGCGTATCCAGGATAGCGCGCAGTTCCTTGTTCAATTCCACCAGGGACTCCTTGGTCTTGTCGGTTTGAACAGGAGCATAGACGATGAATGGACGCTGCCCTTGGGCCGGCCACATGAACGTGAACGCGCCATAAGACCAGTGCTTGCCTTCTCGCAGGCTCATATTCACCCGCGAGGTGAACGTTCCTCCAAGAATGGTGTTCATCGTCTCAATCGCGATCTCATCGGGATTTGACTTTGGCGGGGCCACGTGCCCCGCCAGGATGTCGGATTGCAGGGAATCGGGACGGTCGATCAGATAGACCACCGATTTCTTTTGTTGTTCCACTTTGCTGATGTTTTTCCTGGGCAGGTCGCCGTTCTTCCAGTCGCCAAACAGCTTTTCTAACTTTGGCTTGATCTCGCTCAACGTGGCGTCCCCAACAATAACAAGAGTCGAGTTGTTTGGCTTGAACCAGGTGTCGTGGAACTTCTTCATGTCTGATTGGCTCAGTTTCTCGACCGACGCCTCCGTGCCGGAACCGGTCAATGGATTGCCGTAGGCGTGGCCGCTCCCGTAGAGGATTTTGGGGAAGACTCGTAATGCCATGCTCACCGGCTCGGTTCGCTCGCGCTTTATCCCGGCAATAAGTTGCTTTTGAAGCCGCTTGAAGTCGGTTTCTGGGAAAGAGGGATGCAGGATGACATCGGCATACACATCAAGCGCCCTGTCGAGAGTTGCGGTGAGCGTAGACAGTTTGACACTAGATTCGTCCAGGATCCAACATATCCATCGCTAGCCGCGCAGTCCCAGGGCTGGCGAACTGGTCAGCCGCCGATCCGGCGTTCACCACAAGATTGAAAATGACAACCGGGGTAGCATGGCGTTCGGCCAGTATGATCTTCAATCCATTCGGCAGTTCGGCTCGTTGGAATAGCGGAAATCTGGCGTCGCCCTGCGCGCCAGGTTCAGGGAGCTTGGAACGGTCAACGCTGCTGTTGGCCGTTTCGTAAGCCGGATAGGGATCAACTTCGAGGATGTAAACGTCGTCCGTGAGCCATGTTTTCGCCGCGCTTAGCAAGTTGTCAGCGGTCGCCTCACGGATATGCTTCAAAATCGTCTGATAAAACTCCGGGTCACCGCGATACGTCTGGTTCATCGCCAGAATGTCCGACTTGCCGCCGAAACCGCCGATGCGCTCGCTGCCTCGCACAAAATTGGCGATGTATCCGGCTTTGGCGCGTTGTAATTCCTGCTGGCTCGGCCCTTTTTCAAGCAGCCGGGCCACTTCCTCGTCCACGGCTTTCTCGATTCGCGCCACGTCATCACCGGGCCGGGCCGTGGCTACAATCCAAAACTGACCACTGATCTCACGGCGATCAACGAATGAGGACACGTCAGTCGCACTCTGGTCGTCATAGACCAGCCGCTTGTAAAGCCGGGAGGTCTTGCCGGAAGCAAGGACGCGGCTGACCAGTTCGAGGTAGCTTGTGTCCGTCTCTCCGTACGGCGGGACGTTCCACACCTTGAATAACCGCGCCTGCGGCACACGGTCGGATACTTTCTGACGGCGTGTGCCGGGTATCTTCGGTATCCACTTCTCATACCGAGCCACCGGTGGGCCAGCCGGTATGTCTCCAAAATAGTGTTCCACTTTCTTCAACGCGGTTTCCGCGTCGATGTCCCCGGCCAGAACCAGAACGGTGTTGGCGGGGCCGTAAAAAGTCTGAAACCAATGGCGCACATCCTCCAGTGAAGCGGCGTTGAGGTCTTCCATCAAACCTATAACCGTCCACGAATACGGATGTCCCACAGGCGCAGTGCCCTTAACGATCAATTCCTCGGTGACGCCGTAGGGCTGATTTTCTCCCTGGCGCTTCTCGTGGACTCGATCCACAAGGCAACGTCCAGCGCGTTGGTGGGAACATTCTCGAAAAAATCAGTGCGGTCTTCGCTGGTGGTGCCATTCAAGTCCGTCGCGCCAATCCGCTCCATCGCCTCAAAAAATGCGCGTTGATCCGCGCCTCCTTTGAAATGCTCGCTGCCGGTGAACATAAGATGCTCAAACAGGTGGGCGAAACCGGTCTTGCCCGGCTTCTCATTCTTTGAACCGACATGGTACCAGAGATTGACCGCGACGATGGGGGCCTTGTGATCCTCATGCACAATGAGCGTCAGCCCGTTTGTCAGGACATACTTTTTGAAGGAGATGTCGATTTTGACATCTTGAATGGACTCCGCTGCGTTGGTTGGTTCCAGCCGGAGCAGCGAGAGGGATACTGCCGCGATGAGAACAATGGCGTTGGGGTTCATCATAGAGTCTTTTGCCTTCTGGTAATAGACACCGGGTTTCGTCGGTTTTGTATGTCGGGGGTCGTGTTCCCTCACGAGCATACCAGTTTGGCGTGTTCCACCAATCGCAATGTTCCAGCGATAATCACCAGCTTGCAGTGCGAACGACGACGCTGCGGGCATTGGTTCTTGGCTAACCATCTCGTTGATTGTCCTTCACGGAAGCTCGGAAATCTGCTTACATACAAAGAGGCTCCCAATCGCAACAGCAAGAAAACGCATCGACGGGCGTGCGGAGAGAACTCGATCTAATTGAACCGGGGGGTAGCCACCTATGAATGGAATTCAAGTTGGGCAACGATCCACTTTGATTCGCCTCCTGTCATGCAGTGTCGGGAGACGAGCGAAACAGATTCCGGCCCGGAATGAGCGAGGCAGAGATTTACGAACGCACCCGGCAGGTGTTCACGTATTTTCAGCTTCCGTTTGAGGTCCAGTGATTCGTTGGAGGTTGGAATTTGGCATTTTTCATTGCGCACCTCCGTTTTTCTGGTTCATCAACTGCGCGATCGTTTCGAGCCGTTGCTTCAACTCCGTGATCTCCATTTCCTTCTGTTGAAGCCTCTCCTCCAGCTTCTGGAGCAGCGCGAGAATTCGTTCTTTCGGCAACTATGGTTTGCGCAGCCGAAAGAATTTCGTTCCGCTCGCGGCATGGAAGGGCGGCGTGGGATTGCCGCTCGGCCCTGGCAACCACGAAGGCAAAGACAAGCTGTCC
>QHOP01000558.1 GCA_003219345.1 Verrucomicrobiota bacterium | reverse complement strand
CGCTTACAGCTACCTCATCGGTGGCCGATTGCTGGATGCGACGGGCACGCCGACGGCCAGTCCATTCTATGTCAGCGAAGCGGAATTACCCAGCAATTCACTCTTGCTGCTCCAGAATCCGCGCGTCGCCTGGCGGGGCGATCTGGCCGCCATCGTCTGGGTGAGCAAGAACAACCCGGCGACTCCGGACCGAGTCGTCGCGATGCGGCTGTTCAACACGTCCGTCGTCGGCGTACCTGCGCTGACGGCTACTCGATCCGGGAGCGAGCTGATCCTCTCCTGGCCGACCTCTGCGACGGGATTCACCCTGGAAAGCACGGGTGCTCTGCCCGCGTCGAGTTGGACGACGGTCGGTGGCGTGGTCAATAACTCGGTCACGAACACGATCGGTCCCGGCAACAAGTTCTATCGCCTCCGCAAATAAGTGTTCGAAGCCGGGCGTTCCCGATTCACGCCGGCCTGCGTCGCAGTTGGTTCTGCTCGCGTTGTTTGAGGAATAAAGTCTTGCCCTGCAAAGCTGAAACTGGTAGTTCTCCCTCCTATCTGAACCGATAGCTGAAGCAATTCTTCATTCCCGGAACCCCTATGAAAAAATTCGTCCCTCTTTTCGCGCTGACAGCGGTTATCGCCTGCCTCACAACCGCTCGCGCCGCAATCATCACCGTCAACACCGAAGACAATACTGATTTCAGCGCCGGCAAAACCAACCTGGTCACTGCCATCAACAGTCTGAGCGACGGGGACACGATCGCCTTCAATATTCCCGGCGCCGCCGGACAAGTGCATTATCTTCAGACTCCTCCAAATGGCTATCGGATCATCACGAACAACAACGTGAAGATCGACGGCTACACCCAACCAACGGCTACGCCCAACACCAATCCGATCCACGCGGCGAACAACGCGAAGATCAAAATCTGCCTCGATTCGCGGAACGGAAACGGGACCGACATGGGAAACATCGAGTCTCTTGGACCTCCGGGAGAGAATTACGGCTTCGGCCATTGCGAATGGGCAGTTCTTGGTTTCTTTGGAGGAACGAATCTCGACATCAAGGGCTTGGCGATACTGACTGCGCCGGCTGTGGACCCCAATAAGAACGACACGAGCCTTTGCAATCCATCCGATTCTGGTTGTGGGGGACCGCCTTGTATAAAAGGCCTCTCGTTTGCTCGGGATTATCCCCGTTCCTGTGCAAATTGGCACGTCAGCGGGTGCTGGATTGCAGTGGACCCGGCGGACGGCCAAATCAAATACCTGGCTGACGGCTTGACCGTTGCCGCTCCTGCCATCGCCATTGCAGCTTATCGACATCGAGACGCTTCGAGCAGCAATCCGGTATACCCTCAGCCAGGCATCATCGGAGTCGCGGCAGGCTCCTCCAATCCCCGCGCCGAATTCAACGTCATCATCAACGGCTATGGATTCGATTCCGAAGGTCTTAACTACCGCATTTCCGGAAATTTCTGGGGCGTTCTGCCCGATGGCATGACCAGCGCGGACTTTTCCGTGCTCAACGGCGGAGCTCAACTGGGCGATGGATTTGTCGAAATCGGACGGGACGTTTCCAATACCATCATCGGAACCGACGGCGACGGCATCAACGACGCGGACGAAGGCAACGTCTTTGGCGGATTCGCGAAGGGCGGTGCGGCAATGATTAATCTGTACAGCACGCCCCAAACCAACATCGTGATTGCTGGCAATACGTTCGGCGTCGCCGTTGACGGCGTGACGCGATTCACCAACACCGCCGCCGTTGTGGACGGATTCACCGGCCAGGCGACGGCACAATTCGGCTCGGACTTTGACGGCTTGAGCGATGTTCTGGAAGGCAACGTGGTTTTCAACAACAATCCTTTTGCGACTGAATTCCCCAACCCTGCCTCTGCCGCTGAACCTCGTCTGCTGGCCCTCAGTCCAGGCGCTCGCGTGTCGTTCCGGGGAAACAGATTGGTCAATAACGATCTCGTTCCATTTAGCTACGCTGACGGCTCCGGGGGCCGCCTGGCTAATTTCACCAATTACGAGGCTGCTTACATGAGCACCAACGCGGACATCATCCCGATTTTGTCCACCAACAGCACCTTCCCCAGGCTGACCGGCACGTGTGCCGTCGGCGTTGCTCCGTACACGAACATCATCATCGACGTTTATCAGCTTGATCCGGAAGGTTGGGAGAACGGCAAGCTGTTCGGTTTGAGCGAGCTGATTACTCCCGACGGCGTGACCAACGGCTTTCCGCAGGGCCGGAAATATCTGGGTTCCTTTGTGGACAATGGCCCGCAGGATAGCGATCCGGCGGTTGGAAAGTTCAGTCTGGACCTCTCCGGGTTGGATTTGGGGCCCGGCCCCGTGACGGTCACCGCCAATTATTCCGCTGATCCGCCAAAAACCCACAACGGCAGAACTCACACCAGCAATTTCTCCAATCCAGCCACGTTGATTCCCGGAGGCGCGGCTTCGGTCGGGTTGACGCACATCGTGCCGGACATGCTCCTGTGGTACAACGGGGCGGGTAACTACTTTACGAACGGGCCCGTCAATCCGACTGCTCAGCTTGCGAACCACCAGAACTGGGAACCTAACATCAGCGTGCTGGGCGACACCACGTTCCTGATCGGCGTCAATACCTTCGCGGACGACGGATCGC
>QHOP01000121.1 GCA_003219345.1 Verrucomicrobiota bacterium | reverse complement strand
AGTCATTGATGGTTTTCACCAAACCGGCGCCGAAGAACATCGCCCAATAACGGTTCACGGTGACGCGGGCAGTGAGCGGATGCTCCGGTGAAACAAGCCACACGGCGAGATCAAGTCGGTTCAGCGGGGCGGACGTGGCCGGTGCCTGCTTCGCCGGTGCCTTGGCAGAAGAGGTCGGCAAAGCATCCGCGCCTTTCGTGTTTTCGGACGTGCTCTCCGCGGAAGCCCCTGCGGCAGCGGTGACGTCCGCAGCTCGTTCACTCGAGCGATCGGTGACCGCGCCGTCAGCCGGGTCCAATTCGCGCGTCGTCAATTGCAGACGGCCGCCTTTATTCTCCACGATCGCTTTCCTGATGGCGGGGAGAAACGCCGGGGTGTTCGCCACCACCTTTTCGCCCTTGTTCCGGAAGTCGCCGCGGATGAGCTGGAAGGTTTCTCGGGGCGGGTCCATTTCCTCCATGATCATCGAGGTCGGGATCGCCTTGATCAGATCGTCCTTCGCCTGGCGCGCCTTGGCGAGCGCGGCTTCAGAACGAATGTAATCAACGGCGTAGTTGTCTTTGTAGAACCGGCGCAGGTCATCGTGCTCTTCCTGGGTCCTTTTTCCACCGGACTTCGCAACGATGGGCATCATGCCCTCAAAGACGAGAAGGCGCGCGTCTTCAGCGCCGAGCGTGCGGTCATAAAAGCGTGCGTCGTCGATCAAACCGGTGAAGTTGCCTTCTTCGTTACGTGAGCCGATCCGCAATGGTTCATTGTTGGTGATGGGCCCCGAGAGTTTGTCCTTCTCAATTTCGACGTCCCGCGCCCGGCCATCGATAAAGAGCTTCATACCGGCGCCTTTCCCGGAGCCGTCGTACGTGACGAGGACATGCAACCACTGGTTCGCAGCGAACTTGTCCTTGGTTTTGATTCTGATGGCATCGTCCGGGAACTCGTGAACCAGGTGGACTTCGAAGTGTCCGTCGCGCACAAAGAGGTCGAAGCCGCGACGGCCCGGTTTCTTCTCGATCTTGCTCAGAATCGCGCCGTCGGATTGGACCTTGACCCACGCTCCGTAGCTGAAGGCGTTCGTGCGCTCGAACGCGACGAGCGGGCCCAGGTCAATGTGCGTTTTGCCGTCAAACTTGAGGGCCTTGCCGAGCCGGCGATGCGTCCTCGACGATCGGCTGTTTTGGCTCCGCTTTGGTCTCCGGGCTGGCTTGCTCCGTCGCCGTGGACCTCGTTGAGGGCCTGATCGTGTCATCGAACGTGAGCAAAGCGAGCAAGCCTTCGTCACTCGGTTTCGGCGGAGGGTTGGCATTCGTTTCGCGTTCCCATTTTTCCTGGGTTTCGCCGAGTTCGTTGTTGCGGTCCTGCAGCGTCTTTTCAGCGTCGCGGAGGCGGAAGTCGGTCTCGACAAATCGCATTGCTTGTTCGGGCGTGGGCGCAGGCAGGCGCGGCGGCGGATTGTCCGTGCGGATGCGATCCAGTCCTTTTTCCGGCACGTTGTGGAAGAAGGCATAGAGTTTGTAGAATTCCTTTGTTAACAACGGATCGAATTTGTGGTCGTGACATTCGGCACAACCGACCGTCATGCCCAGCCACACCGCGCCCAGCGTGCTGACTCGGTCCACCACGTACTTATTGAGATACTCGTCCGGGTCCGAGCCACCTTCGTCGGTGGTCATGTTGTTGCGGACGAACCCGGTGGCGATGCGCTGCTCGCGGGTCGGATCGGGCAGCAGATCGCCCGCAAGCTGCTCCACAGTGAAGGTGTCGTATGGCTTGTTTTCGTTGAACGTGTCGATGACCCAGTCGCGCCACAACCACATAAAGCGCACGCCATCGAAGTGATAGCCGCTCGTGTCCGCGTAACGGGCCAGGTCCAGCCAGTTGGCGGCCAATCGTTCGCCGTAGTGAGCCGAACTTAGCAGCCGATCCACGAGCTTCTCGTAGGCCTCCGGCGAATCGTCCGCGAGGAAGGCGTCCACTTCGCCGATGGTTGGAGGCAGGCCGGTGAGATCGAAAGAAGCGCGGCGAATCAAAGTCGCTTTGTCGGCCTCCGGCGCGGGTTTCAGGCCCTTTTTCTCGAGGCGCTCCAGGATGAAATCATCGATCTCATTGCGCGGCCAGTCCCGCTCGCGCACTTTCGGCAGGACCGGTCGTTCCGGAGGAATGAAGGACCAATGATTTTTCCACCGCGCCCCTTCCTTCACCCAGCGAATGAGCGACTGAACCTGCCCCGCACTGAGCGGTTTACCCTCCTCCGGAGGCGGCATGAGTTCGTCCGGATCGCGGCTGGTCAGCCGTTGCACCAGGGTGCTCCTTTTAAGATCACCCGGCACGATGGCGCGATTGCCGGACTTCAGGGTCTTGAATGCGTCTTCCCTCCGGTCGAGGCGTAATCCTGCTTTCCGCTTGTTCTCGTCCGGGCCGTGGCACGCGTAACAATGGTCGGAGAGGAGCGGACGGATGTCGCGGTTGAAATCGAGGTCCTTCGGCGCCGCGATGGCGGGGTGGCACCAGACGAGCATCACCAGGACGAGTCCGCGGCGATAACTCGCTCGCTGCTTATTGAAGGCGTAAGCTCTCATTACGGGATGCCAAATTTGATCCACGAGTCAGCAGCCGTTTCGGTCCCCCTCCTGCGGTGTCGCGCGCACAGCGCGGCGAACAGCTATGTCGAATCCATTCACGCGTCTGATTGGCGGGCGGCTCGCCGACAAAGCGCGCCAGGCCCGCGCTCTCTCCGGAGCGCGCGAAGTGGCGCTGTCCAACTATTGCCTGCATGCTCGTGGGGATCTTGCTTCCACATTACATGGAGCGCGGGAGACTTTCAAAGCCAATCTTGTCACCCGCCGGTTTCTTTGTGGCGAGACGCCCGCCGCTACGCTTACCCTGCGGCGCGGTGGGAGTGAGGGCACTCGGTCGTTGCGGACGCAGCCCGCGCTTCTGTCGGCTGACCCGCAGGCGCAACCGTTGACTGCGTCGTGTGACGCGGAGGTTGCGAGGGGAGAAGAAACTCGTCAACGATGTCCGCGAACATGCGGCGGCAGCCCCAGTAATTGCTGTGGGTAAATCGCGCCGCGAAAGCAGCCAACGGGACCGCCGCCGCCACGACCAACAGGAGGACGCAAAACCCAAGCAGCCATGCGTCCGCTACGGACAGCTCGCGCAACTTTGTCATCCATTCGGCCCCGGTGCCCTTCAGGAACAGCAGCAACCACTGGCGCGCATTCCAGATCAACGCCATCCAAGCGAACACGAGCGCGGCGACCGCCAGGCACAACGCCAGCACGACGTAAAACTCGCCGAGCGACATCGACGGCCGGAACCGACAATCGACATTGACAACCTTCTGGTAGTAGTCGAGCGCCCCACTGACGAGATCACCACGATCGTAGTAATTTCGCCAGCGGATGTCGTCGAACAGTCGTGAAAAGAGCTGCGGAGGGGCCACCAGGCGCTTTGACGGGTCCGTTTCCCGCTCGCTCCAGGGACGCTGCTTGAAGCCGTGGAAATGTTCGATGAGCTGGCGGCGGAGGTACTCGTCTTTCTCCGTCTGCTCACGGAAGAAAAACGCCATCTTGTCCAGCGGACTGCCGAAGGTGACCAGTCCGCAGAGCGTGTCAGAGATGTGTTTCATGTTCTGGAGCTTGAGGCGCGCGGTCCCGTCCGTAAAATAACCCTCGTTGTCGCAGCCGCGGAGTTCGCCCTGATGGACGAGGTGGTTGAGGCGGTTGATGGCGTCGAACGAGATTTGGCTGCCGAGCGAGTGGCCGGCCAGGATCACCCGGCCGTAAGGCCAGTCCTCCGGCAGGTAAGGTCCAGTCGCCTTTACCGGCTCCAGCAAGTAGCGGAGCGCGTTTACCGCACCGTCAAGAATTGCCTTGCGCACCGCGTAGAACTTCGACTTCGCGTCGGTCGTGTTGTAGATCGCGATGTCACCGATGACATTAGCGATGGCGGTCACTTCACGCTCTTCGACCTGGTGGAGCAGCCAGTCGAACCCCCAACCAACGATGGGTATTCTTGAGAGGAACCGCAACGTGCCCGTCACCGCGCCGAGCGTCGCCGGGATAACATGAGCAACGGTCGTTATGAAAAACCAATAGCGGAACGACCTGAAGTTGGTGTGGGGAGAGGGGGTATTTCCGCCTGGTTTTTTCGCAAAGAACGGACTGCTGTCGCCGTACTGCCGGCCGAATTCAGCATTGTCACGGTAGAACCTGCGCGCGCCGCCGGTGACGTTCGTCACCCAGTTCTGAATGTCGCTCAGGGAGGCCTTATCCCCGGTTTGATAGGCCCAATAGTATTCGTAGATGTCCACGCGCGGCTGCTGCGGACCGAAGGTGAGTCGAATAAAGTTGTCGTACCAGAAGCCGCCGGTGCCGCGCGACGGTTTCGCTGCGGTGAAGTGGGTCATCGTAATCGCGTTGCGCCCCGAGGCGCGGCACGTCTCCACCAGCGTGCGCGCGAACTGATCGAGCGTGTCGAAGGGATGTTTATTGCCGATGCCATGCACAATCAGCACGGCGGTGTCCTGCGGCACCCACTGGCCGGCAAAGCCGCTCTCATGAAGTTCGCCCAGCACCTGGTGTGGGTTGGGCTCAAACCTTCCGCTCTGGTGCTTCGGTTCTGGTCCGTTGGTCGAGTTCAATCCGTCGAAAATGAAATGCTCAGCCTGTGGCCTTAAAACAATTTGCGACTGATAATAAAGCAGAGGAGTAGCGCGGCAACCACTTAAACCCGGCGGGTAGCGGTACAGTTTGGTGGGGTGAAGCTACCCATGAACCGACCCACCCCTGACCCCTCCCAGGAGGGGAACTCGGCAAGCGTGCCCGACATTGGCTCCCCTCCTCCGGAGGGGTTGGGGGTGGGTTCATGGCCCCAACTCACGTCCAATTTTTGGAGGTGTTCGCTTTCCATGAACCCCAGAAAAACATCGAACACCCAACGCCCAATGCGCCGAACAATTCGATGTTCGGCGTTCGATGTTGGATGTTCGATGTTTCTGATGGATGCCGAAGCCAGGGTTCATGGACAGCCATGTCCGCGCGAATCAAGTCCGAGGAACTCGCGCCGTGCGGGAAGCTTGACACCGGAGTTCATTCGCCGACGATTGCAACGTGTTTAACCGTTCCCTCAGTTTTATCGGCCTTTTTTCGTTGATCTTTCCTTGCTGTGTTGTCGCAGGAGAAGACGTCGATTTCCGCGTTGGCGTCGCGCGAATTGATATCACGCCGGACTACCCGATTCGACTGACCGGTTACGCCGTGCGCAAAACCGAGTCGGAAGGAGTCGAGCAACGGCTCTGGGCCAAGGCGCTGGCCATCGGCAGCGATGAAGATGCTCAAGCCATTTTGCTGACGGTGGACAACTGCGGCGTGTCAGCGCTCATCATTGACGAAGTGGCGGCGCGTTTGAAAACGAAAGCCGGCCTGCCGCGCGAGCGCCTGGCGGTTTGTTCCTCGCACACGCACTGCGGCCCCTGCGCTGTGGGCTTCGCCCCCAACATTTTCGCGATGCCAATCCCCGCCGAACAGCAGGCGACCATTGAACGCTACAGCAAAGAACTGACTGACAAGCTGGAGCAAGTGGCCCTGGCGGCGCTCACCGACCGGAGACCGGCGCGGCTGGCGTGGAATGAAGGGAAGGTCTCGTTCGCGCGGAATCGCCGCACGGCAGGCGGGCCGGCGGACCAGGTGTTGCCCGTTCTCTGCGCGACCGGTGGCGACGGCAAGGTGCGCGCGGTGGTGGCGAATTACGCGTGTCACTGCACCACGCTGGGCGGAGATTTCAACAAAATCTGCGGTGATTGGGCCGGTTTCGCGCAAGAGGCGATTCAACGCGATTTTCCCGGCGCCATCGCGCTCATCACTATCGGCTGCGGTGCGGACGCAAATCCATTTCCGCGCGGTTCGCTTGATCTGGCCAGAGAACACGGAGAGGAACTGGCCGCCGAAGTCAAGCGGATGCTAGACGGGCACCTGGTTCCGCTTCGCCAAAAACTGTCCTGCCGCGCAAAACGCCTTGAGGTACCTTTTGATAAACTGCCGACGCGGGAGCAATGGGAGGAGCGCGCGAAGCAGGACGGCATCGTTGGTTATCACGCGAAACGAAATCTGGCGCGACTGGACCGTGGGGAAACGTTGCCGGCCACCCTGCCCTATTTCGCCCAGGTCTGGAACTTCGGCGATCAACTGGCGATGGTCTTTCTGGCCGGCGAAGTGGTGGTGGATTATTCGCTGCGGATGAAACGGGATTTTAATGCCGACCGTCTGTGGGTGACGGCCTACGCGAATGATGTGCCCTGTTATATCCCCTCGCGGCGCATTTTGCAGGAAGGCGGTTACGAAGCCGAAACGTCGCTGTGGTACTACGACCGCCCGACGCGCCTGGCTCCGGCGGTCGAAGACATGATCGTGGGCGCGGTGCGTGAACTGATGCCAAAGGAGTTTTTGGCGGAACCGAAGAAAGCAGAATTTCCGCCGCTGAAATCGCCGGAGGAAGCGTTGGCAGCGTTTCACACAAAAGTGGCGTGGTCCGTCGAACTGGCCGCCGCAGAACCGCTCGTGGTCGATCCCGTGGCGATTGACTGGGGTGCCGACGGAAAACTGTGGGTCGTCGAAATGCGCGATTACCCGATGGGCTTGCCAGAATCCTCAGTAGCCCCCGAGGCAAGGAGGGGGAAACGCGGGCCTCCGCCTCCTCACGTCGGCGGCTACCGGCCGGGCGGGAGGGTAAAATTTTTGGAAGACCTGGACGGCGACGGCAAGTACGACAAGGCGACCGTTTTCCTCGACAGCCTTCCCTTCCCCACCGGTGTCACGGCGTGGGGCAAGGGCGTGCTCGTCTGCGCCGCGCCGGACATCATTTACGCCGAGGACACAAAGGGCGACGGCAAGGCCGATGTGGTGAAAAGGCTGTTCACTGGTTTCGCGACGGAGAACTATCAAGCGCGCGTCAACAGCTTGAGTCTTGGACTGGATAACTGGATTTACGGCGCGAACGGGCTCATCGGCGGCAGGATCCGCCACGTGGGACAGGCGTTTCGCCTGTCGCCCCCTGGCATCCTGCCCCACCAGAGTCAGTGGAGCGAAAAAACAAGACCAGAGTCAGGCAAGGCGCCACAAATCGATATCAGTGGCCGTGACTTTCGGATGCATCCCGACAGCGGCGAATTCGAACCGGCGGCGGGCCTGACGCAGCAGGGCCGTGTCCGCGATGATTGGGGCAACTGGTTCGGCTGCGACAACAGCACGTTGCTCTGGCATTATCCCCTGCCCGATCATTACGCGCGACGCAATCCACACGTCCCGGCACCGGAACCGCGGGTGTTTGTGCCGGATGATTCCGATCCGAACCAACTCTTTCCCGCCAGCCGCATCCTTGAACGATTCAACGACCCCGGTGCCGCAGGCCGCACCACGTCCGCTTGCGGCCTGTGCATCTACCGGGACGATCTGCTGGGAACAAATTACTATGGCAACGCGTTCGTTTGTGAACCGGTGCACAATCTCGTGCATCGCCTCGTGCTCAAATCCGATGGCGTCACCTTCAAAGCCTATCGCGCCCCGGACGAAGAGCAGAACGAGTTTCTTTCGTCGAAGGACAATTGGTTTCGCCCCGTGCAGGCGCGCACGGGACCGGACGGCGCGTTGTGGATCGTGGATATGTACCGCTTCGTCGTCGAGCATCCGCGCTGGATTCCACCGGAACGCCTGGCGAAACTCGACGTTCGCGCCGGCGATGACAAAGGGAGAATTTATCGCGTTTATCCGAGCGGCAAAAAGCTTCGCCCGATCCCCGATCTGACAAAGCTTCCGACGACAGCGCTGGCTTACGAGTTGAAAACGCATAACGGGACGGTTCGCGATCTGATTCATCTCGAACTCGTGCGGCGAAACGATCCGGAAGCAGTGGAGACGTTGGAACGAATCGCCGGCAGCGGCGCACTCCCGGCTCGGGTACAACCCGATGAACCGCGTTTCAGCCAGAGTTTCAATGCCGCGGCGCGTCTTCAGGCGGTCTGCATTCTCGATGGCCTGAAAAAAATGCCTTACAACCATGCTCTGGGTGAGTTGATCGATGCGGACCCGGCCGTCCGCCGCCATGCCATCCGTTTGTGTGAAGCGGCGCTCCGCGCGCCGTCTGGCTTCCAACTCGTGGATCGTTTGTGTGGGATGGCGAGTGATCCCGATCGGGGAGTCCGTTATCAACTCGCTCTCAGTTTGGGCGAATGCCAAAATCCAATCGTGGCTCAACCCCTCGGAGACCTGTTGCTGGCCAATCTGGAAGATAAATGGATGCGGACAGCAGTGGTCAGTTCGTCGGCTCGTTTTCCCGCGGAGATTCTAAAGTACATTCTGGCGCGTGTCTCGGCAGTGCCGGATTCGGCCGCGCGCCGGGAAGTGATCGACCATTTGATCGCCACAGCGGCCGGATCGGAACGCGAGCAGGCGTTGGATGAAATGCTGCCATTCATCGCGCCGCTGGAAGGCAGGCCGGTTGAACCCTGGCAACTGACTGCATTGGGCAGTTTGCTGGATTCGTTGAATCGCACCGGACGAAACGTGGATTCACTCTCCTCGTCTTCAAGCGCCGACGCGCGCGCAGCCGTCGCGCGCATCAAACAAGCTCTCAATGATGCGGGGGCCATCGCTCAAAATGAGTCGCTTGACGAGGCAACTCGCGCTGCAGCCATCGCGCTCCTGGGCCGGAACCCCGGCCAATCCAACGCGGACCTGCGCTTGCTGAGGAAACTTCTCGCGCCGCAAACGCCCCTGCGATTGCAGACCGCGGCATTGGTGGCTCTCGCAAGGACAAGGAGTCCGAAAGTGCCTGAACTGCTACTGGCGGACTGGAACCACGATTCCCCGTCACTGCGCAATTCCATCCTTGGCGCATTGCTGGCGCGGGACGAGTGGATTGGCGGTTTGCTCGACGCGATCGAGAAACGAGTGGTTGCGCCGGCGGATATTCCGCCGGTGAATCGACAGCGCCTGCTCAAGCACGGAAACGAACTCATTCGAGAACGAGCGAGTGCGCTGCTGGCCGGTAATCCATCGCGCAGCCGCGCCGAAGCGGTGGCTAAATACCAAAGCGTGACGAATCTGACTGGAGACCCGGGCCGCGGCGAGGCGGCGTTCGCAAAAGCCTGTTCGACCTGCCACGCCCTTGGCGGTCAAGGCCACGCCGTCGGACCGGATTTGACTGCGTTTCGAGCAAAGAGTCCGCAGGATTTTCTGGTGGCCATTCTCGATCCGAACGCCGCGATTGAACCGCGTTTCATCAATTACCAGATCGAGACCAAAGACGGCCGTTCGCTTTCCGGCGTGGTCAAAGCGGAGACCTCGACCAGTCTCACGCTGGCCCAGAGCGGCGGGTTGGAGGAAAAGATTTTGCGCAATGACATCGCGGAGATCAAAGCGTCCGGTCTTTCGTTGATGCCCGAGGGCCTGGAACAGAGCATGACTCCCCAGGAGCTGGCTGATTTGATCGCTTACGTGAAGCACTCGCCTCCATGAAGACCGCTGATTGGGGCGCGAACGTGCCGTCCGCGTAGCACGCGGCGAAATTGAGCCGCGAGCTGAGCTTGCCGATGTCCAAGTGAGTGCTTGTTCCCATTCGGCCAGGTGCGCTATAAATCTCGTCGAAGCCCTGAGTTTTATGTCGGCGGCGCCTCACTTTTGCCGGGCATGGTCGGTGGTTCTGCGCGGATGGATCTTCGCGCTGCTGCTGCTGCTGCTTTGCGCTCCCCGTGAGCGAACGGCAGCAGCCGAGACGGAAAAGTCCAAAGCCGATCATTGGGCATTCAAACCGACCGTTCGCCCCTCGATTCCGGCGATAAAGAAACAGAGCTGGGCCCGGAATCCCATCGACAATTTCGTGCTAAGCAAGCTGGAAGCGTTGAAGCTGGCTCCCTCTCGGGA